>CALHBU010000054.1 GCA_937930655.1 uncultured Acidimicrobiales bacterium
GCCGCTGGAGTCGAGAGGTCCACTCTCGTAGGCAAAGCCCATCCGATGACCGCTGATGTGTCCCTCGCACGTGGCATCGGCGAAATAGCCGATAAAAGCGGCCGGATCCTCCGGTGGCACATCGGTTCCTTTGCCCCGTCGGCGTCGACCGGAGGTCGATGTCCAGGTGAGGTCAATGGATGCCGTTGCCGGGACCTGGTTGGGTCCAAAGAACTCGAAGCTCTCCACTAGCGGAAGATCTTTGACCTTCAGCCGGGCCTTGTTGCCTTTGGCCTTGAAATCGGCCCGCTTCAGTTGGGTCGTCCAGAAGAGTCCGTTTGGTTGAACACCGGGCTGCATGTCGACGATTTGTAACCCCGCACCGGGGTCGAAGAGATCCAGTCAAAGGAAGGCGTAGACGCCCTCCCGTTTGGTTCCGGAATCGTCGAAGTAGACGCCATCCATGACCCGAATGTCTGCTTCGAAGGGGTAATCCGCGCCATCACTTCCCTTTGCCTCGCCGGCTACGACGGCGAACGCGGTGTAGCCGTAGAAGTCGGTCATGGTGCTGGGCTCGACGTCCAGGCCCATGCCACCAAGCCCGATGATCGGCGTGATCGATCCCTCCGGGCCGGGGAGGTAGAAGTGGATGAACCCGGCCAGCGGGTCTTCGACACCACCGGGAATGGGATTGGGTACTGGTTGGGTCGGGCTGCTTTGGTCAGCAGCGACCGACCCAGCCAGCGGACCGAGCGCCGTTGCTGCCACCCCCGCTCCGACCGCTCCGAGCATGGTCCGCCGTGAGACGGTTCTGCTCGGTTGCCCCGGTTCGTGGATCTTGACTCGCCCATCAGGATAATGATGCACGTGTGGTTGGGTGCCCCGGTGAATCGGGCCTAGTCCAGCCATATGGTTCCCTCTCGCTCGCTTGCCGTGCAACGCAATCGGCTTCGCCGTGCGCCGGACCAGCACATGGTGCGTGTCCTCCCGCCGTGGGGCACGTCAATCACCATTGCCGCAAGAGAAGTGCCCTACAAGCACCTAACCATAACTAGTACCGATTAAGAATGAGCCTTCGATCGAGAACACGAATACTCGCCACCCGCGGTGGTTGACTCGGCCTCTACAACCCCGAGTAGTAGTCATAACCTCGCTCGTACCAGTAGTCGTCGGGGAGTTCGTCGGTGAAGGTCATGACGCCGATTCGCTTGATTTGTTTGATCCCGTACTTCAAGGGTGTGGCCAGACGAAGAGGAGCACCTCGCCGCTGGTCCAGTGGCTCTCCCAGCATCTCGTAGGCCAGGAGCGTTTGCGGGTGCAACATGGTGGCCATGTCGACGCCCACGTAGTAGTTGCGGTCAGGAGTGACCATGCCGACGTACTTTCGGTCCAGTTGGTCGCTGTACTGCTCGGCAAAGTCGCTGAAGCGGGCCCCCGCCCAGGTCGTGATCTGGCTCCACCCTTCGACGCACTTGTGCTCGATGGTCATCTCGTACTTTGGAAGAGCCTTGATGTCGTCGAGCTCATGAGAACCAAGGTTCGTGCCATCCTGGTTGGCAACAGCGAGACGCCAGTTGTCGAGATCGATCTCGTCCTCAACGCCGTGCCGGCCGTTGAATCGCAGGATTGACGACTCCGACCGGGGGTAGGTCGGGGCCAGATGATCGTCGCGAAAGAGCGAACTCCAGATGGCTTCGTTGCGTTCATGGCTGGCCCGGAGCACTTGGGGAATCCGGTTGTCGGTCGGTTGGCCTTGAATCCAGCGCCATCCGAGGAAACCGGCCGCCATCGCGGCGCCGCCGGTGAGGACCGAGCGTCGGGATCGGGTTCGATGCTCGTCGATGGTTCGCGTCGGAAGTGCCTCGAGCTCGGCCTCATAGCGAGCGGCCCGCTCTTCGTTTGGGTTGGACTCAGACACCGGTGACCTCCTCCGGATCGGGCTGGCGTTTGGGCTTTTCGATCTCGTAGCCGGTGATCATGCTGGCAAAGTTGCGCCAGCCGGCTCGCAGGACTTGGAGAAGGTGGACGACGAAGAAGGCAAGGAAGGCGATGGTCACGATGAAGTGCACTGCCCTGGCGTTCTCGTAGCCCCCGAACATGGCGGTGAGAAAGCTCAGCTGGATGGGTTTGAAGATGGCAAAACCACTGATCACCGCCAGGGCCCCCAGGGCTATCACTCCGCTGTAGGAAAGCCGCTGCATGGCGTTGTATCGGGGCTGTGGGGGGAGAACGCCGCCAAGGTGAAGGTCGTATCGAAGGACCTTCAGCCCGTCAGAAAAGCTGTGCCGGTCAGGAGCGACTTTTCTCCACTCTCCCGTGAACAGCGAGTACAGGCCGTAGGCGATGCCGTTGATGGTGAAAAGCCAGCCGATGCTGAAATGAAAGGCCATGCCGCGGGCCAGTTTTCGATCGAGGCCGAGTGTTTCGTTCACCGAGTCGGGGAAGAAGTTGAAGACCTCCCACCCGCCAAGGCGTATGTCGTAGACATCATTGGCCCAGTAGATGCGAAGACCACTCCAGATCATGATGGTGAGCAGCGGGAAATTGATCCAGTGCATCCATCGGGAGCCTCGCCGGTGTTTGAGACGAGCAGTGGGTTCAGGCGCCTCGACCGGTTGATCAGCGGTGGTGACCCATGGTGGCGAAGTGATTGTCACAGAACAAGTCAACTCGGCTCACGGGCCGAGCGGTGTCACCCTCGCGGTTTGTTCAGCCTTTGTTTATGAATACCGCGCACTACCGGGAGCGCTGGAAGTACTCGTCACTGGTCGCCAGATCGGCGGCAAGCTGAAGGTCGTCGCCGTTGGCCAACGCATCGATCCAGTACTTCAGTCCGGCGGCGTCGGGGTTCCTGCCCAGGAAGCGTTGGTAGAGCGCCATCACCCTTGTGGAACGACTCTCGTCTGATTGATACAGCTGGTAGGCGACCGCCCCTGGACCGTCTCGGTCAGCGAGGTCGGTCCAGTACCCCAGGCCACCTTCGTCGACCGGGCGGTCCAGCAGCACCAGGTACAGATCAGCGATCCACCGTTCGAAGGAGTTGCCGTGACGGGCAACGTATTCGGGGCTGCCGTAGAAGATGGCGGCCACCTTGGCCACCGGCGTTCCGGACTGGAGTTGTGCAATCCAATAGGCCCGGCCCGCTTCGTCAGGGCTTCGTCCCAAGGTGTCGACGTAGAGCTGGTTGACCACAAAGCTGGTCCACTCCGGGCTGGCTGCAAGTTCGTTGACGAACACGAACCTGCTGGTTCCCGAGGTCAGTCTCGTCGCCCACTTCTCGAGTTCGCCGTGGGTGGCTGGCCGTCCCAGAAAGTCTTGGTGGGCCTGGTTGATGAACAAGCGGTTCTGGTCCCGGTTCGTTGGGTTCGCGACCGGAACGGCCTGCTGGCCCAGGATGATCACTTGGTAGGAGAACACCCGTGGTTCACCGGCCACCGTCGTGCCGGTGACCGAGACATCGAGAACCTGATCGGTGCTGCCGTCGAGCTCGAGGTCCGATGGTGTCCACGTGATGGCGGGGAACGGGGAGCCCTCGCCCTTCCCTCTGTGGTGCACAACGACCGGGACGGCCGTGTTGTTGCGAGTGGCGGTGACCATGGCGTCGGTGAAGTCGGCTCCGTCGACGGCTAACGACCAGTAGGGATGGACTAGTGGGGCCGGCACGTAGCCCGGAGGCGGCCAGGCGATGAAGCCATCCCTGGTGGAGACGTTGTCGAAGATGTGGTGGTCGAAGGCCACCAGGGTGTTGGCGGCGGGGGTCGATTCGCTGGCCGGAACGTCGCCGGTTGCCATGAGGCGGGTCGATGGATGAAACAGCACATTCCGATGTCCGACATTGGGCACGTTGTCGTCGCGGACGTACCCGTCGATGGCATCGAGGCCGTTCAGCCCGAGGTACAGGTTGCTTATCCCAGCCGCTGCCGCCCCTTCGGAGGTGTGGCAGGCGAAGGAGTTGTCGGGATGGTGGCTGAGCTCGCCGGTTGCGGCAGACATGAGGGCCATTTGATGGGCGGCAGCCACCAACGCCGTGTTCTCCGAGATTGTGGCTCGCACACCAGCCATGGCCCGGAAGTAGTTGATCCGCTGATAGACCGAGTGGCGGTAGGCGATGGAGGTCTGGCCACTCAGGCAAGCGCTTGCCGAGCCGGTCCAGTCAATGGTTGGTTCGTCTCTGTCGAACTCCCGGTCGAAGGCATCGATCACGGCTTGACGATCAGATGTATCGAGCCACTGGTCCTGCGCGTCGACAGATACCGGAGCTGCGGCTGTACAGACAGACACCAGCAACGCGATCGCTAGAACACAGCGAACAAGAGGATGTCGTCCGGGGCGAGAACGGACCACATGCTCCTATCGGCACCCCACCCAGAGACTTTGAAGATTGCCTAGCCGAAAGCCCGAGCCACGGCGTTGGGAAGCTCCTCGCACCATTGAATGAGGTCGTGGCCTGAGACCCGCTCGGTGAAATGATGGGCCGCTCCGATCCGTTCGAGGTGGAAAGCCCACATCTGGGTGGCCTGGTAGAAGCCGCCTTCCAGGGTGCCGGCGCACAGGTGGGCCATTGGTGCGGTGGCGGGATCCCACTGGGTTTGGCCATCGGGTGGCACACCGGTGCTGTAGGCCATGACATGACCGAAGCGATGGGGGTGAAGCATGCCGGTCGCTAGCGCATGTCCGCCGCCATCAGAACAGCCGAAGACTGCTCGTTGGTCTCGTTCTGTCGAAACCCCCAATTCGGCTTCGGCCCAGGCCGCCAGTTCGTCGACAAAGAACCGCTGATGAGCATCGAAGCGTCGGTCGTCGAAACCGGGCAGATACTCGAGGGCCCGGATGTTGCCCCGATGGTCGGCGGGAGCGGCATGAGCGGCAACGACAACAACCGGAGGACACAAACCGTTCTCGATGGCGGCATCGAGTCGGCGGGCATAGGCGGCGAACATGTTGCCATCGGTCGAATAGATGACGGGAAGCGGCGCACCATCGCCGGAGCCATCGTTGCCCGGCGGTCGGTAGACCGCAATGGTTCGGGGTTCGCCGAGGGCCGCCGACTCGAGTGAGTGTTCGAACAGTGAGCCCTTCACCGGGTCGTTCGAGGGAAGTTCGGGTGGTGCGTCGGGTCCACGGAAACGGCCGTCGTGCGAGCCACGACGGAAGGACATGGCCTGCTCGCCGCTCAGCGGTTGGAAGGTGTAGGTGATGACTGCCTCTGCCAGCCGCTCAACCCTCACGGTGAGGGCCTGTAAGCCTTCGGCCACTTCCCAGCTGGGGATAGGAAACACCGGAGTAACAGCTACTGGGCTAGCCGATTCGATCACGAAGGTCAGCTCGTCGCCATCGGCCCACGCCTGTGATCCTTCCGCCGTCAACCGATCTCGCAACTGTTGTTCGGTGGGATCGCGCCACACTCTGGCAAACGGCTCGCCGGGAGGAAGACCTTTCTCCCGAGTGCGTTGCCGGGCCCGGTTGCGTGTCTCGTTGTTGGCCGCGGCGGTGATATCGGCCAGAGTGGGTAGCCCGAGCGCCAACCGTTCGTCGTCGCTCACCGACGGATCGACCGGCGGTTGAACCAGCTCTCCCTGGTGTTCAACCACCAGCGTGCCGTAGGGCTGGGGCTGACCATTGATCGCCGCCACCTTGTCGGCGGTCTCGGCATAGAGCACGCCGGCGTCGGCGACCCCAGCCTCGTGAGCTCGCCGTGCCAGGCCGGCTGCGACCGGTAGATCAGGGTAGAGACCCGACAACAACAGGGCCCGGGCAGCCCGCAGCGCGAGCGCCCCGTCGGCGCCATCGATCTCGGGGTGATCGCGAATGTCGAGCAGGTGCCGGTCGATGTCCATCGGGTCAGCGGCATCCAGCCCATCGAGAAGTTCAGCAAGCGAAGGCATCGACACGGGCTTAGTCGGAATCGAGACGACGGTACAGCTGACGGACGGCCAAGTTCTCCCGCATCTCGGTCACGAGATCGGTGGTGAAGGCGTCTCGATAGCTTTCGTCGGTTAGCCCGGCGACCGCAATGTTGAGGGCGCCCAGCACGCCAATGAGTCCCGCCACCCTCAGATGTTCCCGGGTGAAGGTGAGGTCCATCGACGCCACATTGATCGACGCCAGCTCATTGAGGTCGGTGGCCTGCGTCCACTGACGAAGCACCTCTTCGTTGACCAGAACCAGGCCGAGGAAAATGTAGAAGCCGGTGACCAGCAGTCCCACCAGAACAACCTGCACAGCCAAGCTGGTCATCAGAAGAATGCGTAGATTCAGCCGGGCGCCAGAGGTGAGGTCGGCCGGAGCGAGTCCTTTGCTGGCCGAGGACAGGGCGGGGCCCATCGGGGCTTCGGCGACCAGCTGGCTTGCTTCCTCCAGGGTGTCGACTGAATCGACATCGGAGAGTATCGACTTGGTTCCAGACCAAAGGAAAAAGATGCCAACCGCGCCGATGGCAACCGAGGCCACGCCGAATCCTGGCGGAGGGACGGCGTAGGCGATTTGCCAGATTTCGGCGTTGATGAACATGAAGACGGTGAGCACCAGAAGCACCGGCAACGTCCGGCTGACCAGACGAGCCAGGGCTCGAAGATGCTGGGCCAGCATGCTGCTGGACCACCGGATCATGGGGATAATGCCAAAGCCCACAATGAGGTAGGTGAGCCCTAGCAAGAGCACGTTGCCGACAACGGCGATGAGGGCGTCCCTCACTCCCGCTTGTCTCACCAGCAACGCCAGCAGGGCGGGGGCCAGAACGAAGAAACTGAGCTCCGGCCAATCCACCTCCTGGGGCACGTCGAAGAGTCGACGGCCCCGCCACCGGTTGAAGACTGCTACTGCGGCCAGCAGAAACAGAGCGGCCCCGACGAATACCATTCCTTGCTCCAAACCGGTAAAGCGATCGTTGAACGACAGCAGGGTCTGAAGAAGCAGCACGGCCACGAGGAAGGGCCGGGCCCTGGTCCAGATATCGGTGGTGGCGGAGTAGTTCTCGATGAGGTGGGGGACGCCTCGACTCACCAGCCACCGTTCGGTCTCGGCCCGCAGGGTGTTCACTTGGTTGCTCATCGTTGGCGACAGTCTGTCAGGAACCGGCTTGGCCATCGGTGACGAACCGACCAGTATCAGTCGATGACCGAACGACAGCTGGAGCACTTCCTCTACGACAAGCCACGGGACCATGTGGCCCGAATCACCATCAATCGTCCCGAGGTCCGCAACGCCATCAACACGCCGGCTCACAAGGAGTGGAGCGATCTGATGGACGAGGCTGAGGCCGACGATGACGTCTGGGTGGTGGTGATCACCGGTGCCGGCGACAAGGCGTTCTGTGCCGGTCGAGACCTGAAGTACCTGTCGAGTATGCAGCAGGCGCCGGCTGACGAGCAGGCGGCCGATGCCGAGCTGATGGCCAGCGTGACCAAGCTGATCGAGCGGTTTGAGTTCGCCAAGCCTTTGATTGCCCGAGTTAACGGCATCGCCCTGGGTGGAGGGTTCGAGGTGGCGTTGGCCTGTGACCTGGTAGTGGCCGCCGACCACGTCGAGTTCGGGTTGCCCGAACCTCGACGCGGTATTTACGCCGGTGGCGGCGGCGTGCACCGGTTGCCTCGTCAGCTTCCCCTGAAGCTGGCCATGGAGTACCTGCTGACGGGCCGAACGATGTCGGCCACGACGGCCAAGGATCTCGGTTTGGTCAATGATGTAGTCCCCAGTTCAGAACTGGATGCCGCCGTCGACCGCCTCATTGACGACATCCTGCTGGGCGCACCGCTCTCGGTTCGAGCCACAAAGCAGTCGGCCATGGCCGGGCTGGACATGCCGCTCGCCGAGGCCTTCTTTGCCTCGTACCCCGAGGTCATAGCCATGCGGGCATCGGAGGATGCCCGCGAAGGGCCACTGGCCTTCGCCGAGAAGCGCACCCCAATCTGGAAGGGCCGCTGAGTGGGTCTTCGAGGTCGGTCGGTCGGGTAGTAGCACGAGTTGGTGCAGATTTGCCCACTGACCGCAGGCTCTGGCCGGTCCACCATTGGGGCTTGGCTGTGGAGCATGTGGAGGTAGTTGGGTGATTCTTCTGGAGGAAGCTGTGGAGCGCTATTCGCTCGCGGCTAGTGACTTCGGAATCTCCGTTTCCCGGCGAAAGAAGAAGCGACAGACGTCCCGCCAGATTCTGGCTCTCGAGAAGGAACTCGAAGGGCTTAGGCTCCCGGCCGAGCTGGCGTACCTTCTGTCGACGTGGACACCGGAGAGCTTCGGATCGCTGTTCTTCGACGGTCTGTACCGGCTAGACGAGATCCTCGGTGTGCACAGCCGGGATACCGCACTGGGGTACCCCCGGGTTTGTCTACCCCTTTGCTACATCGAGAAGGCTGGCGTGTGGGTCGAGCTCGAGACCCCCGAACACCCCGGTGGCCGGGTGTATCACACCTACTACGACAACGCTCAGCTGCAGCTGTGGTGTGTGAGCATCTCCGATCTCGTTCACCTAGTGGCCGAGACCATCGAGTCGTCGGGCGTCAACGAGCCTGACTCGACCAAACCGTGGCTCGACCATGCCGTTTTCGAAAGCGTCAGGCTTGAGCGGACAACGGAGCTGCTGGCCATGCCTGATGAGTGGCGGGTCAAAGTGTCCGAGGATGACAATTGGCCAGCTCACTGGCGACACGCCGAGGAGTTTCATCAGGTCGCGTCCTCCAACAAGCAGGGGGCCACCCACAGCATTGCCGACTTCGACAAGGCCCGGGAGACCGGTCGGCTCAACGGAACCATCGTTGGTGAAGTCACCGGCTTGATTTCCGGCGGGCCAGTCGACGGCACGGTTGCCACCCTCGACGATGGCACCGGTTCCATCCAGGTGTACGCGTCGGTTGAGGTCGAGCGGGCCTTTGCTGAGTTGGAGATCGGAAGTCGCCATGAGGTCGATGTCATCGGCGAACCTTCGGCCCGAGGAGCTCGACCCAGCGAAGAGAGCCGCAATTTCATGCTTCGACGTAGCTACGAGGAGCTGTCGGCCAATCAGCTCCGGTTGTTGGAGCAGATGAGAAAGCTTGACATCTCGGTGGCGGTCACCGCTGTCCGTCGCCCCGGTTGAGGGGCAGGTCAACTTGATCGACCGGCGTGAAGTTGGTCGACCGCATCCACGATCGCACCGCCGCTTCGGCCCGGACGTCGTCTTCGTTGTAGTCGATCAATCGTTGCCGCCACTGTGCTCGCTCAGCATCGGTGAGCGTGTCGTCCACCGCGTGCTGGTGCCAGACCATTGAAGCGGCGCCATCGGGGTCGTCGTCGCGCCAGCTGAACCCGGCCAACGGAGCGATGGCCTTTAATCCTTTGGAACCGCCCGTCACGAGATCGGTGCGGGCGATGGCGCAAAGGTCGATCAGAACGCCGGAGTCCAAGAACGCCTCGACGTCGTCGGGGGCAGTATGGAACCCCAGGAGTCGGGATGCTTCTCGTGCGCCGCTTCGTAACGCTGACTTCTCGGCCTCGTCGTGCCAACAGTAGAACCCAATGGACTGCTCGGCGGCCTCGGCTTGATGTCTCATGTCGGTCAACCGTTGCCAGAAGCGGGTGAAGACCCTGGCCGCCGCTAGTCCGGGGTGGACGGTCCAGTCGGCATCGGCGGTGGCTTGATCGGTGGCGGGAAGGTATGTGCCCCACAGATAGGCCAGCCCGGACAGGCCGCTTTCCATGTCGATGTCTATTTCGATGTCGAACGACGGCACCTCGAGCGATTCCAAGCCCCGCCGCAGGCAGGCACTGGTTGGCGCGAGGGTGCGGGCAATGGCCTCATCGATGTGGGCCGCTATGCGGCCGGTTGGCCAACCCGCCGCTTCCAACACCCTGGTATCGAAATGAGCGAACGAAGCGGGATCGGTGAAGCCGTGGCGACGGAGAAGCCTCCCGGCCGAACTAGCCATCGCCTGGTCGAGGTGAGAGGCAGGATCGGTTGTCAGATCAGCCAGAGACACCGGATGGCTTACGGGCCACTCGTCGGCAACCATGCTGCTCCGCCAGTCGACACCAGCGAGCTCCTCGACGGTCCTGACCCCCATATGTCGATAGGTTCGCCACGCTTGGTAGCCGACACCCTGCAAGGTGCTGACACAGTGACGTTCCTTGACGACCGGAAGACAGTGCTCCCGCCAGGGGCAGTCGCCACACTCATGAACCCACACCGGTTCGACGATCGGGTTGCCGGACTTGTCGGCGTCGATGGCATCGAGACGAAACTCGAATTCCCGGTCGTACCGTTCCAGGAGCGACTGTCGACCGGCCGCTGATCGATCCCACACCGCGGGAATCGTCCGGGCGTCGAGATCCAGCCACAGCACCCGCCTTTCCTTCCCGATGACCCCAGCCAAGGGGGAAACGCTATGGCGACCCAATCCTTCGAGCATGCGCCGGTAGTGCGCCAGCTGAAGACCATTGGTACGACGCCGACCGGTGAGGCTGGCCAGATGATCGAGCGACGAGGGTTCGCTCAGCAGATCGGTGAGCTCGCACCCGAGAATGGTGGCATCGGGTGACGGGCGGGTGGTTCGATGAGCCTTGATCTCGACCGGCCGGTAACGCCATCGCTCGTCGTGTTCGGCCCGAACCAAAAGGTCTGGTCTGCCGCGGCGACGACCGACGGCATCGTCGGGCAGGCGTCCCCCGACAATGACTTCGACTCCTGCTTCCATGGCGGCCACGGTCTCGGTCGCCGGGCCGTCGAGTTGGCGGACGGTATGTCCTCGCTGACCCATGAGATCGATGATGCTCCGAACCACCTCGCCCTCGAAGTCCAACCCGTCATGTTGTCGAAGTACGACGGCCTCGGCCACCGGCAGCGGTTCGACGTCGGCGGGGGGCCGATGGTCGTACACGACCCGTAGCGGGCAGCGTTTGCTGGCATAGCCATCGAGGGTCGGGGAGCCGCTGATACCAGAACCCTAATCCGGTCCGCTGACAGCGGTCTGACGTGCGATGCTGGAGTGATGCTGATTGAGACCATCCGGACTGACATGACGGCGGCCATGAAGGCCAGAGACGCTGTCCGCCTGCGCTCACTTCGGGCTGTCATTGCCGCCGTCCAGGAAGCCGAAGTTGCTGGAACCGAAGCGACCACTCTTGACGACGCGGCGGTGCAGAAGATCATCGCCGCTCAGGTCAAGCGGAGGGTTGAAGCAGCCGAAGCGTTCGATGCCGGTAACCGGCCCGAGAAGGCAGAAGATGAGCGGGCGGAGATGGCCGTTCTCGAGGAGTATCTTCCCGCCGGTTTGTCTGAGGAAGAGCTGGTGGCCATTGTCGAGTCGACGTTGGCCGAGAACGGCTGGACCGAAAAGTCCGACATGGGTACCGCTATGAAGGCGATCAATGCCGAGGTGGCGGGACGAGCCGATGGACGGATGGTGGCCGATCTGGTCAAGGCTCGGTTGACCTGAGATGAGCTCTGGAAACAGCTCGGTCTCGACCCGTGATGTGCTTGCCATGTTGTCAGAGCTGGCATCGCTGACCACGTTGGAAGAGGAGAGCCCGCAGTCGTTCAAGGTCCGGGCCTACGAGAATGCCCGGCAGGCACTGGAAGGCCAGGCCCAGGACATCACCGGTTTGTCTGTCACCGAACTGACCAAGATCAAAGGGGTCGGCAAAGCAACCGCGTCGAAGGTTCGCGAACTGATTGATACCGGCTCGGTCGAAAAGCTGGAGCGTCTTCGCTCCAGTTACCCGCCGGCCATTGTTGAGCTCAGCCGGATCCCTGGCGTCGGACCGAAGACGCTCAAGGTGATGCGGGCCGAGCTGGGAATCGACACGGTCGAGAAGCTGAAGGCAGCCATCGCCAACGAGGAGCTCAGGACCCTTCCCGGTCTCGGCCCGACCAGCGAAGCCAAGATCTCCAAGGCCATTGAGCGTTTGGGTCTGAGCGGCAAGGACAAGCGCACTCCCATCGCCGACGCGTTGCCCCTGGCCCAAGATCTGGTGGCTGCCCTCGAGGCCAACCCCGACGTCGACCGGGTTGCCTACTGCGGGAGTCTTCGCCGTTTCTCGGAAACCATTGGCGATATCGACATCACCGTTGGCTCCACTAAGCCGGAAGCGGTGATGGACATGGTCCGGGGTCAGTCGGTGGTGTCGGATCTGGTGGTGTCGGGCGACACTAAAACGTCGTTTCTCACTGCGTCCGGGCTGCAGGTCGATGTTCGGGTCGTTGCACCGGAACAATTCGGCGCGGCCACGCTGTACTTCACCGGTAGCAAGGCTCACAACATCGCCCTTCGGCAACGAGCGATCGATCGGGGCCTGACACTCAACGAGTACGGGTTGTTCCATCAACCGGACGACGAGGCGGCGGCCGACGTGAAGACCGGCGCCCTGGTCGCCAGCGAGACCGAGCAGCAGATCTATGACGCTCTCGAACTCTCCTACGTTCCACCGCCGATGCGGGAGGCCACCGGCGAGGTCGAGGCCGCGGCCGACGATGAGCTACCGGATCTGATTCGGCGGGAGCACATGCGGGGCGACCTGCACTATCACACCGACCGGTCGGGCGATGGCCGATCAACGGTGGAGGAGATGGTGGCGGTGGCGGCCGCTCAGGGCTATGAGTACCTGGCCATCACAGACCACGGTGAAGATCTGGCCATCAATGGCTCGTCAGAGCAAGAGATGCTCGAACACCGCGAACACATCGCCGAGGTCCAGAAGAGTCACCCCGACCTCACCATTCTGTGGGGGTGCGAACTCAATATTGGGCCTGACGGCGGTATGGATTACTCCGATGAGTTTCGGGCATCGTTCGACTACACGGTGGCCTCCGTTCACTCTCACTTCGACCAGTCGGTGGCGGACCAGACCAAGCGATTAGTAAAGGCCATTTCCGACCCATCGGTTGATTCCATCGGTCATCTGACCGGCCGCTACATAGGGCGACGGCCCGGCATCGAGCTAGACATCGACATCGTGCTCGAAGCCCTCTTCACCTTCGATGTTGCGCTGGAGATCAACGGTGCGCTGCAACGTCTCGATGCGGCGTCCGATGTTGTCCGTCGAGCCGTACAACGGGGAGTGAAGCTGGTCATCAATACCGACAGCCATCACACGTCGGAGCTCGGTCGGATGGAGTACGGGGTGCTGACCGCGCAGCGAGGCTGGGTGCCGAAGGAGCTGGTGGTCAACAGTTGGCCCCGAGACCAGTTCCTGGCGTGGGTCGACAGTCATCGGGGATGACGGGGCCGACGACAACGGCCGGCAGCATTGTCGACCGCCTGTGGTGGACGCTCCCGATTCTCGTGGCGTTGGTGATCGTGGCCTGCACCGGTGAAGCCAGCCTGGGTCCATCGTCGACGGCACCTGTAACGCCACCATCGAGTCGGCCATCGCCGGCCGGTCCAACCACCTCCAGCGGTGTCGATCAGGGCGTTCCGCTCTGGCAACGACGTCCAACACTGCCCGATGTCGTGACCTACCGAGTCGATCTTCCTGAGCATGTACGTTCCGACCCGCTCATGGTCGGCGAAACGGCCAGGCTTCTCGACGAGGGTTTGTTGGAGGCCGACTCACCGACCCGTGACGCCGAGGCGGCGCTGGGTCGAGTGCTGTTCTATGACGTCAACATGAGCGGGGGTCGGAGCCTGTCGTGTGCCTCCTGCCATCTGCAGGGCAACAGCTTCACCGACCGGACCCAGTTCAGTCTGGGCACCGGTGGCGCTACCACTCGCCGAAACTCGATGTCGTTGGTCAACCTGGTTTTCAACGAGAACGGGCGATTCTTCTGGGACGAGAGGGTCGCCACCCTCGAGGAACAGGCAGTTGACCCGTTCCGTGACCCGATCGAGTTGGGGCTACCACCGGCGGAGGTAACCGACCGCATTCTCGCGCTCGACTACTACCAGCCGATGTTCGAGGAAGCGTTTGGTCCCGGGGCTTACCAGGCCGACGAGATCACCATGGACCGGGTGGCGCTGGCGCTGGCCCAATTCATGCGCTCGATGGTGAGCTTCGGCTCGCCCTACGACGAAGGGCGGGTGCTTGTCAGTTCGAATCTGGAGGACTTCCCGAACTTCAGCGACGAGGAGAACCAGGGAAAACGGCTCTTTCTCACCCCGGTGCCCGAAGGTGGCGCCGGTTGCGCGGGCTGCCACTCCAGCGAAGCGTTCACCACGCCGCCCACAGGGCGAGGCAACAACGGACTTGATCCCGGCGACACCTCGGATCTGGGTGTTTACGAGATAACCGGTGATGAGAGCCAACGTTCATCATTCCGAGTCTCGTCGCTCCGCAACATCGAGGTGACAGGGCCCTATATGCACGATGGTCGGTTCCGGTCGCTAGAGGAGGTTGTCGACCACTACAGCGACCACGTGGCCGATCACCCCAACCTCAGCATTCTCCTACGGGATCTCGATGGCGCACCGTTGCGATTGAATCTTGCTCCGGAACAGAGAGCGGCCGTGGTGAGCTTCCTGTTGACCCTCACCGACCGAGATTTCCTGACCGACGAGCGGTTCAGCGATCCGTTCCAATGACCGAGCCATTGGCGGTGATGAATCCCGATGGTCTGTCACCTGAAGCTGAGGCCCGAAAGAAGCGGCCATCTCATGACATGCCGTTGCCCGACCTGGGTGATCTGGTGGCCGTCGGCCGATGGAGGGCCGAGCAACACCTGGCGTGGGGTGAAGAGGTGGCATCCAACGAACCGGCCCATGCGTCGATGACCGTGGCCGGTGTGTCCTGCCTTGTCGCTGGCCCGGAGAACGCACCTCTTGTGGTCTACCTCCACGGTGGCGGTTTCTGTCTTGGCAGCCCAGGCACGGTGGTGCCCATCACCGCCCGACTGGCCCAAACCAACCGTGTGATTTCAGTGGACTACCGGCTCAGCCCCGAATATCGATGTCCGTCTGCCATTGACGATGTGGTCTCGGTCTGCAACGCGGTGGCTGCCCATGGGTCGTTCGCCGTGGCGGGAGACTCAGCAGGCGCCAACATCGCGATGTCGGCATCGATTGAGTTGGCGATGACTGGGCAGCTGCGGCCGGCGGCACTGGTGTTGTTCTCCCCCCATTTGGATTGTCGACCGCAACTTGCCGGTGGTCCCTCCTCGGCACTCACGCTGGCCTACCTCGGTGATCGCTCGCCGGCCGATCGACTGGCTTCTCCGCTGGCCCGATCCGACAACGAGTTGGAGCTGCTGCCACCGGTGTTGGTGCAGACCACCGATACCGAGGCCATGCACGATCAGGCGCTCGATCTGGCCAGGAGGGCCCCCGGGCTGGTCACCATCCAGGTCTGGCGAGACCTTTGGCATGCCTGGCATTACCACCGAGGGCTCCCCGAGGCCGCCGATGCCGTGGGTCGGGCTGCTCAATGGCTCGCGCCGATCCTGCAGGACGCAAGAGGTAGTGTTGAGAGTGATGGATGGTGAACCGACCGAGGAACTCGACGCCATCACCGATGAGATTCCGCTGGCACCGGAACTGCTCGGGGACGGGCCGATGGAGTCCGAGAGAGAGAACAACGGCCCACCGCTGATGTGGTTGGCAGTGGCCGCGGTGTTGTTGTTGGGCGCAGTGGCGGCCATTGTCTGGATCGGTCAGAACCGTGACGACACCGCTGAGTCAGCCGAGAGCACGATTGCCGGAGATCTGGCCGGCTCGACCACCGAAATCACTCCTCCGATAGGCGACCCGGCGGCCGGGGCTGCAGGCGACGTCTCCGGCACGACGGCCGATACGAGCCCACCGGATGAGGGAGCAGCATCAACCGAGTCCCTGCCGCCGGAGACCTCGGCCTCCGATACCGCTTCCGGCAGCACCGACACCACAACCGCCGACTCAACGGCCGACTCTGCGACCGGTTCGACGGAAATCCTGGGCGTCTTCATCGATGGCACGCCGCAGGTCACCACGACCAGTGACGACTTCGAGATAGCCGTTTCCACCCTGGTATGCACCACCATCGAGTGGTCGTTCGCTGGCGATGGCCAGTCGGCCAATTACACTAGCGAACAACTCTGCTTCGATGACCATCTGCTGTCGCCTCGCCCCGAGCACCCGTTGCTACCGGGCACCACCTATCAGGTAACCGCCATCTTCAGCGCCGAGGGCACCGATCAGGTGTTGGTTCTCGACGTGACTACTGACGGCTGAGCGGAAAACGGCTGACAGGAACGAGCCGGCCCTAGCCGTAGAGGGCTTCGATCTCGGCTGCGAATCGGGTATGAATACCGCGGCGCTTAAGCTTCGAGGTTGGGGTCAGGACATCGGAGTCGGGCAGCCACTCGTCGCCCAGGATCTTCAGCTTCTTGACCCGCTCAGCATTGTTGAATCCTTCCATGGCACCGGTGAGAGCGTTCTCGATCTCGGCGATGGTGTCGGGGTGAGAGGCCAGCTCCTCCATCGAGCTGTACTCGATGCCCCGGGCAGCAGCCCACGGAGGGGCGGCGTCGGGATCGAGCACCACCAATGCCGAGACGAATGGCTTCTGGTCGCCGATAGCGCAGGCCTGGCCGACCAGCGGAATCATCTTGAGTCGAGCCTCGAGGTTTGCCGGTGAGAGGTTCTTGCCGCCCGCGGTGATGATGAGTTCCTTTTTGCGATCGACGATCTTCAGGTAGCCCTCGTCGTCGAACTCGCCAATGTCGCCACTGTGGAACCAGCCGTCGGCGTCGAGAACTTCGGCCGTCTTGTCCGGCAGGTTCAGATAGCCACGGAAGATGTTGCCACCACGGCAGATGACCTCGCCGTCTTCGGCCAGTGCCACCTCGACACCGGGACAGGCCACGCCCACATAACCCGACTTCACCCGCTCCCGCTCCCAGGTCATGGGGCCGGTGGTTTCTGACAATCCGTAGATTTCCGACAGCGGGACGCCGATGGTCCGGAACCACGACATCATCTCGGCCGGAATTGGAGCAGCCCCGGTGATGGCGGCCTCCAGCTGATCGAGGCCGACCAGCTCCCGGATGGTGCTGAAGGCCACCGCATCGAGGAATTCGTAGGTTTCGATCTCTTCCTGGGTGGCGGTGCCGAGGGTCATCTTCTCTTTGATGGGACCGGCGGCCGCGATGCCATCGTTGACCGCCTTTTCCTTTTCAGGGTCCATCGACACGGCTGCATTGATACCGCTGTAGATCTTCTCCCACACCCGGGGCACACCGAACATAATCTGCGGCCTGACCTCGCCGGCATAGACCGCGATCTGGGTGGGGTCAGGACAACAGGTGATCTCGAGCCCGGCGATGAGAGCCTGATAGTGGCTGACGGCCCGCTCCGCTATATGGGCCATCGGGAGATAGCTCACGACCCGCATCCCGGCCATCTTCTCGAGCTCCCAGCCGAAGGATCGACGAAGGCTCTCGACCGTCCAGACGATGTTGCGATGGTCGAGCATGACCCCCTTGCTGGGGCCGGTTGTGCCCGAGGTGTAGATGAGGGTGGCCAGGTCGTCGGGCTGACAGATGGTGGCCGCCGCGGCCAGGTCGATGGGATCGGACGCCATCAGTTGGTCGTAGGTGAAGTCGACGCCCGAGGCTCCGTCGGGGTCGTGAACGATGCCGACTGCCTCGACCGACCCGAGATTCTGGCGCACCTTGGAGACTGCCTCGAAGAAGCCAACATCTTCGACCATGATCATCTTGGCCCCGGCGTCGTTGCAGTAGTACTCCATCTGCTCGGGCGACGAACTGTTGTAGATAGACACCGGCGTTGCACCACAGAACATGGCCGCGGTGTCGACAACGTGGAACGAATAGGCGTTGCGGATGACCAGCATGATTCGGTCGCCATGGCCCAGACCACGAGCCCCGAGACCGGCCGCCGCCTTGGCCACATCGGCCGCGTACTGGTTCCAGGTGACCTCGGACCATGAGTCGTCGTCGTTCTTCCACCGAAAGGCCGTTGCATCGCCGTTCCTAGCGAGCATCTCGAGGAAGGCCGATGGGATGTTCTTTCCTTCGGCGTAGGCGTCGATTTCGGCGGCAACTGTGGCAACGTCGGTCATTACCGCAGAGTAGCAACTAGGAGGTCGTCAGACGGGGGCTCTAGGTGATCAGCCTGTGCCCGCGTAGTCAGGAGCAACGCAACAGGTCAGTTGGCCGGTTCTGGCAGCAGCGAACCATTGGCGGTTGGAAGACCGGTGAGCGCGAGACCGGCGAGCGCCGCAAGTGCGCAGCAGCCAACAATGATGGGTCGATAGGTGCCCAGCCGATCGATGAGCCAACCAGCGGTCGGCGGACCGATGAGACCGCCGAGACCCTGTGATGTGTAGAACATCCCGAGCACCGATCCAAGTCCGGCCACACCCATGCGGCCAGCCATCACGATGCTGCTCAGGGCAACGAAACCCCCGTAGCCGACACCGAGGACCACGACGAATGCCACCAGGGCGGGGTAGGAGTCGGCGGCAAACAGCCAGATCAGAAAACTGAGCGAGGTCAGGGCGAAGCACAGCCGATACAGCACGAAGGATCCGAACCGTTTGACGAGCGAGCCGAACCCGATTCTCGCCAGCACGCTGGCGCCGCCCATGAAGCCGATCAGGCTGGCCGCTGCTACCGAGTCTACGCCCTGATCCTTGGCGTACTGTCCGACAAAGACGAACGGGACAAACAACGCCAAGCCGGAGAACAGGCCGGAAATCCATAGCCGGCGAAAGACAGACGAGCGTGCGGCCTCGGCAAAGCGGCCAGGTTGCGCTCTGAGTTGGCCCGGTGGTCGGTCGATGAACGCAACAGCGAGCAGAAGCAGCGCCGAGCCGCCGACACCGAAGATCACATAGGTCTGACGCCACCCGTACTGCTCGATAAGTCGGGCCGACAGTGGCGACATCACCAGCGTGCCCGCGCCGATGCCGGCGACGGCAAGACCCATGGCGGTTGCGCGGTGTTGTTCGAACCATCCGCCGACGGTTGCCACCATCGGGATGTAGCCACACGCTGCGGCCAGTCCGACGCCGGCACCAATGGTGAGGTAGCCAAGCGCCAATGACTCCACCCGGCTGGTAGCGAGCAGCGAGACGAGGAGCGAGAGGCTGCCAGTCAGAAGGACCGGGCGAGGGCCCCAGTAGTCGGCGGCCCGACCGGTGGCGAGGCTGAGCCAGAAAAAGCTGAAGGTGGTGATTCCGAAGATCACGGCCGTCTCGCCTCGGGTGCTGTCGAACTCCTCGGCCATTGACGTGAAGAAGGCCCCGAAGCTGTAGGCCACACCCAGGGTCACGAACGATGAGACAAAGGTGGCTGCCACCGTGAGCCAGGCCCGCGGTGAGTCAACCTCACCCTTGAGTGGCGGAGTGCGGGCTCGCATGGAGTCGGAGAGTAGCGGGCCAGGGTGAGACAGCCGGGGTGCTGCCTCGGCGGGGCTAGGCGCCGATTGCTAGGGAAGATCGATGATGTCTCGAGGATCCCGGGGTTGCTGAGGAGCAGATGGCGCCGGAGGTGTGGAAGGAGTCGTTGTCGGCTGAGGCGGGGGGAGAGCCTGGGTGCCGGGGGCAGGTGGAGGGAGCTGGCCGGGATCGAGGGCGGGGCGAGGGGGCGGTGGTGGAGAGGCCGGTCTGATGGTTGCAAGGTCGGCGAAGAAGGTGTCGGCTCGGTCGATGACACTGTTCACCATCGAATTGTTGGCTGCCCCGCCGATGACCGCTCCGATGCCGAACGGTAGGAGCTTGCCCATGACCAATGCCCCCCGTCGGGCCCCGTACTTGGCGATGACATAGCGGCCTAGTCGTCCGTTGACTTTGTCGAGGAGTCCGACCGGTAGCGGGCCGCGGTGGCCAACACCCCGTTTGTCCAGATCTTTGGCCAGGTCGGTGTAGCTCGCTGCTGCGTCATCTTCAAAGGCGAAGATGGCGAGCGTCCAGGCTTTTCGTTCCTCGACGCTGGCGTTGGTGTGGCCGTGTATGGCCGCCACCGTCAGAATCATGTCGGTAGCTCGGGTGGCCGTCCAGGCAATCTCAGTAGCGGTGAGGCCGACTGCGGCCATGGTGCCAAGTCCGGGTACCGCCGCTGATCCACCGGCCGCGGCTCCCAGCGTTACCAGCTCTTTTCGGAAGCGGGATCGGACAGCCCGGATCCGTTCGTCCCGGCTGCCCGGGGTGGCTGCGGCCCGAGCCCTTGATGCGTCCCATCGTTGGACCACCGCCCGTTCGACGGCGGTGACCATGAGCTTGCCGTACGGCCGCTTGGGGGACGGAGTACGGGTGCCGGAGGCTTCGAGTTCACTCGCCACGGTGAGAACAACGTAGTCGGCGTGTGGCCGGTTCCCGTCGATCTGTTGGCCAGCTGGTTGCCCCGATGGCGCTCCTCTCGCCCGCTACTCAGCTGGTTCCGGGCTGGTGGCGGGCTGAGTGGGTGCTGGTTCGGTCGGTTCGGGAGCCGCGTCGGTGGTGGTCGGAGCAGCCGTTGTGCTGGGGCTGTCCTGATCGTTTGTATCTTCGGGAGCAGGGTCGTCTTCGGGAGTAGGGTCGTCTTCGAGGCCAGGGTCAGAGCCGACCGGATCGGTAGCGTTCGGGTCGGGTTCTGGGTCGGCGGATTGTGCGTCGGTGGGAAGCGTGGCCGGTGATTCATCAACGGCACCGGTCGGTGCTAACCGGCTCCGATCGGTTTCTTCCACCGACTCCGCTTCGACTGCTGCGAGCTCTTCGGGAGTGAGCACGCGGATGGGTGGTGGAGCGGGCACCGCCTCGAGTGACAGGGTGGTTTGGGGAGTGGCAACAGCGGAGTCTGTTGCCTCTGACGTGGTGACGAGCGTGGTGACGGTTGGGGGAGCAGTGGCCGGACCGGACAGATCCTCGACCGAGCCGTAGGCCGTTGTGGTGACGACGACCAGTCCGACGATGAGGATGACAATGATGGCCAGCCGCATGCCGAGATCGGCCAGTCGGCTGGGTTCCTCTAGGTCTTGAAGCTGGGCCACGACGCTCCCTCCTGCAAGTGGTCAGGACTCGGTTGCAGAGAGTAGGTGGAGTTCGCTCAGAGTGCCAAAGGCTCAGGGGTTGAGCTAGGGGCAGTCGGGCTTCCATGTGGGGCATGGGGGCGGCGGTGGCGGGGTGGTGGGAGTTGTTGTTGGTGGGGTTGTTGGTGCCGTGGTCGCCGGAGGCCGGGTTGTGGGGCGACGAGTGGTGGGGGGTTGGGTTCGGCGTGGTTGGGTGGCTGGCGGCTGGGTCACCGGTGCCTCGGTCGTTGTTTCCTCGACCGTGGTGGTTGTGGCTTCGGTGGTGGGCACCTGGGTCGTGGTCGGTGCGCTGGTGGGTGGCTCCGTGGTCGAGGGAGTTGTGGCCGAGGGAGTTGTGGTCGGGGTCGTGGTCGAACGCTCGACCACGTCGGTGCGCACGTTGTTCGATGGTGCCGAGCCGGAAGGGTTGAGCAACGCAAAGGCACCGGCACCGAAGAGGCCGAGAAGGGCGGCGATGAGGGCGGCGATTCCGACCACCTGGCCTATGTTCCTGCGGCGCCAACCATCAGTCTGTGCTGGTTCGGCCCGAACGAAGGCAATCTGGCGCTCGGGCTTGTTGGTCTCGGCCGTTGTGGCCTGGAAAAGAGCCGGTTGGGCCAGATCGGGAACACCGAGAGCGTCGTCGGCCTCCAAGGCCGTTTGCTCGTGCGTTGTCTCTGCTAGTTCGGAAGGGGTGTACTCCGTCGCAACCATGTCGGGCACGGCAAGCGGGGTATCCGGTTCAGCAGTACTTAGTTCAGTAATCGGTTCAGGGAACGAGCCTTCACCGGTGTTCATCGATGCGGCCATCGGTTTCAGTAACTCGGGATCCTGTTGCACCGTGAACTGTGGCTCGAAGTCCGGAGAGGACGGGGGTTCGTGGGAGACCGGCTCCTGTATGACCGACTCTTGGACGATCGGGTGGGGCTGGGAGTAGGCCAGGTCGGTTGCGGTCTGAAGCTCCTGGAGGAATTCCTGGGCATCTGTTGGTCGGTCCGCTGGATCTTTGGCCATTGCCCGTTCGATCACTGAGGCCACTGGGTCCGGCACACCGAGGGGTCGAAGATCACCCGGTAGTTCGGCCAGCACTCGGCCAACGATCTGCTGAATATCGGGGGCCTGGCCCGGCTCAGTAAACGGAGCATGGCCGGCCAGCAGAGCCCACAGGGTGGCGCCCAGGCCATACACATCCCGCTCAGTCGACGACGACGCAGTCGAGAAAGCTTCCGGCGGACTGAACGAAGGTGTGAACGTGAGGCCCGAGGTGAAGGTGGCCGACGTGTGATCAGCCAAGGTTGAGATGCCGAAGTCGGCGATGGTGGGATGACCGTCGTCGCCGATCAGGATGTTGGCTGGCTTGAGGTCACGATGGAGGATGCCGTAGCGGTGGGCATCGGCCATGGTGGCCGAGATGTGTAGGACGTAGTTGGTGGCAGTGTCCCAGTCGAGCTTTCCCTCATTGATGAGCAGATGCTCGAGTGAGCCCCGCTCATAGAGCGGCATGACGATATAGGGCGACCCTTCCTGGGTGGCGCCGGTGGCATAGACCGCCACGATCCCGGGATGCGTCGAGAGCCGGCCCATGGCCTGGCGTTCCCGGTCGAATCGGCGGGCGGCCGCTTCGTCCCAGGATGAGTGGAGGACTTTGACCGCAACCGGCCGGTAGAGGTCGCTCTGCCAGGCGCGAAAAACCCTGGCGGAGCCCCCTCGCCCGATTTCCTCAAACTCTGTGAGTCCCTCGATCCCTAGATCGATGGTCATTTCAACTCCACGTAACCTCGCTCTGCCCAGGTCGAAGGTTAGTTTGTTTGCCCTGATCAGCCAACCATGGCTGGCTGAGAGTGAGCTTTGTCGGACCATTCGGCTGATCGGTTCA
>CALHBU010000055.1 GCA_937930655.1 uncultured Acidimicrobiales bacterium
GCACCACCTTGGCCCCTCGGCGAACGAAGCGCGAGCCAAGGGCAAAGCCGATGCCCGAGGCTCCTCCGGTGACGACGGCAACCTTGTTTCCAGATCCATGCCGCGAGCGTAGGAGAGATCGGTCCGGCGTCGCCCCGGAGGAAATCTTGGCGGCAGTCACGGGAGTCACTATGGAGCTAGCCCGCGTTCTCACCTGGAACCTCGAGCGGAAGAAGCCAACGGCACCCCGAGGGACTGAGGCTCTGGATTATCTCTTCTCGCTCCAACCCGACGTCATGGTGCTCACCGAGGCCCGAACGTCGATGGATCCTCGTGGTGGCCATCTTCTCTGGGCCGAGCCACCGCGAGGGTCACGCTTCGCAGCCGATGAGCGCAAGGTGGTTCTTTGGTCGAGGCAACCGTGGCATCACGTAGACCGGGTTGGCGTTCCCGGACTCGACCAAACCCGCTTCATCAGTGGCACCACCGAGACGTCGATCGGGCCGATTCGGGTGCTGGGCATCTGTATTCCCTGGCACATGGCCGAAGTCACCTATCCGGTCGACCAAAAGCACAAGCCGTGGGAACTCCATATTCGCTATCTCCAACTGCTCAAGCCCTTGCTGGCCTCGCTTGAGGAGCCGACAGTTGCCGCCGGAGACTTCAACCAGCACGTACCCCGGGTGAAGTACGGCAACCGAGCGGCGGCCGAGGCACTCGAGACAGCCTTCGCCCCAATCAACGTGACAACACGGGGTCAGCTCGAGGGCTGCGACCGTCACGGAATCGATCACATTGCTCTGGGGCCGGGCCTTCACCCTCAACGGGTCTGGGGCTGGTCCAACAACATCGGCGGCAACCGCCTCAGTGATCATGACGGCGCCGGGTGCGACATCGCACAGACTTAACGACCATTCGGTCTGACCTCCAGGCTCACGTCTTCAGCTAGACCGGCTAGCCGGTTCTAAGCTGCCCCATGGCCGACCGAGCAACCATCGACGCCACCCTCGATCGCTACTACGAGGCATGGGCGAAACGTGATCACGAGCTCTACCGAACGGTCTGGGCCGACGATGCGGCGTTCGCCGACCCTCCGACCGATGGCGAGGTTCCCCCAACCGGCTTCGATCAGATTCTGGCCGGCATGGAAGAGGTGTGGTCCAGAGCCGAGTCCATTGTCTACGACCGCCACCGAACCTGGCATTGTGGCCACTCAGTTGCGGTGCACAGCACAGTGGTGATGACACTGACCGACGCCGTTGCCCACGTACCGCTCGTCCATGTCTTTCGGTTCGACGATGGCGGTTTGGTTCGACGGCTCGAGGCATTCCTCGACTTCGACCAGGTCGAGATGGCATCGGGCGACCGACCACCGTGGATGCCAACGTCGAGCTAGATCAGCCCGGCCCGACTAAACAATGGGCGTGACAACCGACAAAGACCACGCCGGAGCACTAGCCGGAGTGCGAGTACTGGATCTCACGGTCTCCACCGGTCGGTATGCGGGAAAGGTATTGGCCGAGTGCGGCGCCGATGTCGTCCGTCTGCGGCAGGGCGAACGAGGGCCAGATCTCACGACGCCCGACGAACCGGGTTTGCTCGACTGGTGGCACGACAACCGGTGCCGCATCGCTCCGCTCAACCTCGACGATTCGGCCGACGTCGGGCTTTTTCGACAACTCGTCGAGTGCGCCGATGTCCTGATCGAAGCCGAAGCCCCCGGAGCTATGGCGACTCGAGGCCTCGGACCATCGGCGCTTGCCGAGCTCAATCCTCAGCTCGTTCATGTCTCGGTCACGCCGCAAGGATCCGACGGCCCACGGTCGGGCTGGCAGTCATCAGATCTAGTGGCCCAAGCGCTCGGCGGCTATCTGTCAGTAACGGGCGATGCCGATCACCCAGTACAGCTCTGGGGCCGTCAAGCGGCCACCGTCAGCGGGTTGTACACGGCCATTTCGGCCCTCGCCGGCCTGCAACGGGCCCGACACACGGGCCGAGGTTCGTGGGTCGACCTTTCCCAACATGAGGCACTGGTCGCCTGCAGCGAGCACCTCCTGATGTACTGGTGGTTCGCCGACGCGCTGGCTCCGCTCGGTGCTCCGGTGGCCAGCCGGCAGCGGTCGCTCCACTGGATTCGGGCCTTCGAGGTGGTGCCCTGCAAGCGCGGCGCCTGCATGGTGTCGCCGGCTGCCGGCGGGCTCCTCGGGCTCATCGCCTGGCTCAAGGGGCGGGGCTATGCGACGGAAGTGCCGGACGATCCCGATGCCGAAACACTTCTGACTCTGGTCGAGCCTTTGATGCAGGCCCTTCGAGACTGTGCGCTGGAGATGGATGCCACTGAA
The DNA here is from genome assembly GCA_937930655.1 of uncultured Acidimicrobiales bacterium. GTDB lineage: Bacteria > Actinomycetota > Acidimicrobiia > Acidimicrobiales > SZUA-35 > JAHECQ01. Next base: position 2,322 of record CALHBU010000055.1, read on the forward strand.
CTCTGCGAGGCCGGACAGTCGTTGCATGTGCCCTTCGGCGAGTCGTACTCGATCGCCCAGGTCGCAGCCTGCGCACAACACGAACATCGTCGGTTCTTTTCACCGGTCGAGGGCCACGACAAGATCCGCATTCCCGGCCCCCTCGCCCACTTCGAACGCAGCCCGGCTCCGGCCGCCACTCCCCCCGAAACAACCTCGCCAGACGCGGTGCTCCAGGCTTGGACAAGCCAGACCGCAGCGGCTGTCTCCACCACGTCAGCCGACACCGCTTCTTCCCTATCGCTGGCCGGTCTGCGTGTCTTGGACTTCACCCATGTCTTGGCCGGCCCGTTCGCCACCAGAACGATGGCCGACCTTGGAGCAGACGTCATCCGAGTACAAACCGAAGCCCGTAACGCCGGCAGCGCGGCCAACGAGTTCCCGTACAACGTTCTGTGGGCCAGGACCAAGCGTTCGATTCAGCTGGAGATGAAGCATCCGGAGGCGCTCAAGGTGCTTCGCCAATTGGTGGAACAAGCCGATGTCGTTGTCGACAACTTCTCGGCCGGCGTGATGTCGTCGTGGGGCGCGGGACCGGAGCAGCTGGCCGAGTGGAACCCTCGCGTCGTGTCGATGTCGATGAGCGGTTGCGGTGAGGAAGGGCCCTGGCAGGACTACGTCACCTACGCCCCAACCGTTCATGCGCTCTGTGGCTTCACCGCCTTGACCGGTCCGGCTGGCGAGAGCGACTGCGGCCCCGGTATTGCCTATAACGACCACATCTCAGGGTTGGCAGGAGCCATTGCGCTGCTTTCGGCCTTGCACCACCGGGACCAGGTCGGCGTCGGCCAGCACATCGAGATGAGCCAGCTTGAAGTTGGCACCTATCTGGTGGGGCCAGCCCTCGTTGACTACTTCGCCACCGGCAGAGAGGCCAAGGCCGCAGGAAACGTCGACCCGTTCACCGAGATGATTGTGAACGACGTCTTCCGATCGGCCGACGACGAGTGGGTCGCAATCACCATTGCCGACGGCGAGGCATGGAACCGTGCGACGGCCCTTGGTATCGCCGATCGCTCATCCAAGTCCGAGGCGATTGCTGCCTGGGCATCGCAGCGAACGGCCGTCGAAGCCCAACACGAACTCCAGGCCGCCGGAGTAGCTAGCGGCAAGGTGCAAACGGCCAGAGACTGGAACGAGGCCGATCCTCAGCTGGCTCATCGAGACTGGCTCGTCACCATGCCCAGCGAGATGGTGGGGACGCAGACGACCGAGCGGCACCCGGCCCGCTGGTATTCAGATGGGCTGGAGTTGACCTTGCCCTATGAGGCTGCTCCCTACCTGGGCCAGCACAACTTCGAGGTGCTCGAGGAACTGCTGGGCTGGGATGCAGGCCGGGTAGCGGAGGCCATCGGCGACGAACTCCTCATGTGAGCCTGGCGACGGCGGTCAGTCCCGAGAATTGTGTTGGTTAACCGGAGCCTCGATGCCCTCATGCTCGGCCAGGTAGCGGTTGAGCTGACGGTCGAATCGGCTGGTGGCTCCCTGCCTGGTCGCTCCCTCCCAGCGGGGCCAACGAGGAGGGTTACCTTCAACCACGTCGCCCATGACGGTCACTCGTTGGATGAGGCGCTCACCTTCGAAGTCGTTCAGCACATGATGCTGTGTGCAGCGGTTGTCCCAGATGGCGATGGTTCCTGGGGTCCACCGGTAGCGGACGGTGAATCGGTTGTTGGCCACATAGTGGGTGAGGTGGCGGAGCAACACGTCGGACTCCTCGGCGCTCATCTCGACAATGCGGCGAGTGAAATGCTGGTTCACGTAGAGGCACCGTTCGCCGGTCTGGGGATGGACCCGAACCATTGGATGGGTGGCCATGGAGTCCGCCCGATCGTGAGGGTGGGCGTCGTGCAACGCGGTGAGGCCGTCGCACAGCTCTTTCATGGGCGGCGAGAGCTCGTCGTAGGCCGCACTAAGACTGGTCCACATGGTGTCCCCACCCACCTCAGGGCAGGTGACCATATTGAGTATGGACATGACTGACGGGTTTGGCATGAAGGTCAGGTCGGTGTGCCACTCGTCGGCGATGCCACCCTTGGAGGCAGCGAGTTCGAAGATCTCGGGATGGTCGCTGTAGGCGTTCTTCAGGTTTGGGTGGCCTTCGAGTGGACCCATGAGATGCCCAAACGCCACATGCTGATCGACGGTGAGGTTCTGGCCAGGAAAGAAGAGCACCTTGTGCTCCAGCAGCAGCGCCTGAACCTCGGCCGCCATTGCCTCGTCGGCCTCAGCAAGGTCGATACCGGTGACTTCGCCACCAAGGGCAGGGGCCAAGCGGCGAACGGTGATGCTCCTGGATGTGCTGCCTTTGGAGTTGTCGGCGACGGGCGTGGGCTGAATGTCGACCATGGTCCATGGTAGATCGCGCTACCTGGCCGAATGCCAGCGCCCGGGCGACACTGGCTGGATGCCGACCATCTACACCGAGTCCCACGAGCTGTTTCGCCAGAGCTTCCGAGCCTTCGTCGAGACCGAGATGCAACCGCGGGTCCCCGAGTGGGAGGCCGCCGGCATCATGGATCGGACCATCTACACCGAAGCCGGAAAACACGGCTTCCTGGGCTTCGCCGTCCCCGAAACGCACGGCGGAGGCGGAACAAAGGACTTCCGCTTCAATGCCATCATCGCCGACGAATTGGCCAGGGCGAACACCGGCGGCGGCGGTCTCGGCCTGACCCTGCACAACGACATCACCACGCCGTACTTCATCGAGTACTGCAACGACGAGCAATCGGCCCGATGGCTCCCCGGTATCGCCTCGGGCGAGTTGATAACCGCCATCGCCATGACCGAACCGGGAACTGGCTCCGACCTGGCCGGCATCGTGACAACCGCGGTGCCCGATGGCGACGAGTTCATCCTCAACGGCGCCAAGACCTTCATCACCAATGGCATCAACTCCGACCTGGTCATCGTGGTGGCCAGAACCGACCCCGACGCCGGTCGGGCTGGCATGTCGTTGCTGGTGGTCGAGCGGGGCATGGACGGGTTCGAACGGGGCCGGAACCTCGACAAGATCGGCCAGCATTCAGCGGACACCGCCGAACTGTTCTTCTCCGACGTTCGGGTACCGAAGTCGAACGTGTTGGGCGAAGAAGGACAGGCCTTCGAATATTTGGGTTTCAACTTGGCCCAGGAGCGGCTCTCTATCGGGGTCTACGGTCACGCCGCCGCTAAGGCTGCGCTCGGTTGGACCGTCGACTACGTCAAAGAACGGCAGGCCTTCGGGCAACCAATCTCTGCCTTTCAGAACACCAAATTCGAGCTGGCCGACATAGCGACCGAGGTCGAGGTGACCAACCCGTTCATGGAGCAGTCGGTCATGAAGCTGAACGACGGTGAGCTGTCCCCGGCCGAAGCGGCGATGGCGAAACTGTGGGGCACCGAGCTGCAGCAGCGGGTGGTGAACCGCTGTCTGCAGCTGTTTGGCGGCTACGGCTATATGAGTGAGTATCCGATTGGCTTGGCCTACGCCGATGCCCGCATCGCCACAATCTATGGCGGCACATCGGAGATCATGAAGACCATCATCGCCAAGGACGTCCTGGACTAGCTGTCAACTGGAGTGGCCGGGCAGTGTCGTCTGAAGGGCTTAGGTCCCGCCGCTGACGGCCAGCGCTGGATCGAGGCGAGCCGCCTTGGCCGCCGGGTAAAGTCCAGCCAGCATGCCGATCACAAGAGCGGCGCCGATACCGGCCGCTAGGGCCAGAGGTGGCAGGTCGATCACCCAGTCTTGGCGACGGGCGTAGATGATGGTGATGGCCGAGCCAAGGAGAACACCGAGCACGCCACCAAGCCCCGACAACAGACCGGCTTCCAGCACGAACTGGGAGCGAATGTGGCCACGGGTGGCCCCAACGGCCCGACGGAGGCCGATCTCGCCCCGCCGTTCAAGGACAGAGATGACCATCACGTTGGCGATGCCGACGCCTCCGACCAGCAGCGCCACCCCGCCGAGGGCCAGCAGCAGGTTCTGAAGGTTCCGATCCACCTCGGC
>CALHBU010000056.1 GCA_937930655.1 uncultured Acidimicrobiales bacterium
CTTGAGTTCGTCGATGGCTTCGAACGCCCCGCCAAGGGCCAGTACATCGTCGAGTTCGGCCGTGGCGGCATCGACCAGCTCGGCCGTTCTGCCCTCGACCACGTGGGAACCGGCGAAGATGTCGTCGTACTCGAGGAGGTCGGACTCAAGGGCAAGTACCTGCTGGATCCTCAGCGACCACTGCTGATCCCAGGGCCGAGGGAGGCCGAGGGCCTCATTCCACGCCGGTAGCTGCAACGACCGGGTTCGGGCATCTTTCGACAACGTGACGCCCAGCATTTCCAGCACGATTCGCTGCAGGTTGTTCTCGGGCTGGGCCTCGGTGAGACCAAGGGAGTTGACCTGGACTCCGTACCGGAACCGTCGGGCCTTCGGGTCTTTGACGCCGTAGCGCTCGGCCGTGATGCGGTCCCACATTTCGGTGAAGGCCCGCATCTTGCACGTCTCTTCAATGAACCTGATGCCGGCGTTGACGAAGAACGAAACCGACCCGACGGTCGCTTCGAAGTCGTCATCGGGCACCTGGCCTGACTCCTTCACCGCGTCGAGCACGCCGATGGCACATGCCAGGGCGTAGGCGATCTCCTGAACCGGCGTCGCTCCCGCCTCCTGCAGGTGGTACGAGCACACGTTCATCGGGTTCCACTTGGGGACCCGTTGAGAGCAGAACGCAAACATGTCGACGATCAGTCGCTTACTCTCGACCGGCGGGAAAATGTAGGTGCCTCGGCTGAGATATTCCTTGACGATGTCGTTCTGGGTCGTGCCCCGTAGCTGGGTCGATGGAACGCCCTGATCCTCGGCGTTGGCCACATAGAGCCCGAGCAACCACGCCGCGGTGGCGTTGATGGTCATCGACGTATTCATCTCGCCGACGGGAATCTGGTCGAGAAGGGTGGACATGTGAGCCTTGTGCACCACCGGCACCCCCACCTTCCCCACTTCGCCTCTGGCCAGCACATGATCGGGGTCGTAGCCGGTCTGGGTCGGCAGATCGAAGGCAATCGACAGACCGGTTTGTCCTTTGCCGAGATTGGTGCGGTAGAGCTCGTTGGAGGCCTTGGCCGTGGAGTGGCCTGAGTAGGTCCGCATGAGCCATGGGCGGTCTCGTTGCGGTGTCTTCTCAGCCATGCTCAGTCTCCAGGGTGTTTGTCGAAGTCGTCGCTCTTCTGAAGCGAAGAGAACGGGGGTGGGGTCGCAAGGTCCAGGGCCGCCCCCAACAGTGTGGCGTACTCAGACCTGGGTACCTCAGTGATACCGAGGGAGGCAAGGTGTGGGGTCTGCCACTGGACATCGATGATGGCGTCAGGGTCCTGACTCCACTGCTCGGTCAGGTGGACGAGAGCGGCCTTCGACGCGTCGGTACGACGGTGGAACATCGACTCTCCTGCGAACAATCCGCCGATCGAAACGCCGTACAGGCCGCCGGCCAGTCCGTAGTCGTCCCAGACCTCGACGCTGTGGGCGTGACCGAGGTGGTGTAGCCGGATGTAGCCGTCGATGATGCGCCGATCAATCCACCCGTGGGGGCGTGAGGGATCGGCGCAGGCTCGAATCACCTCATCGAACGCCTGGTTGACGGTGACGGAATAGCGACGCAACGAACGCTGCAGGGAACGGCTGACCTTGAGGTCGGGGATGTGAAGTACCCCTCGGGGGTCGGGGCTGAACCAACCCAGACGCCGTCGTCCCAACGGCATCGGGAAATAGCCGGCTTCGTAAGCGCTCAGAAGCGTTTCGGGCTCGAGATCGGCACCGATGGCAATGAGGTCCTCGCCATCGGGTAGCTCCTCGAGACGGGGGAAAACCCACGCTGACGTATGACGACTGGACACTGCGTACAGTTTGGCTGGTAAATCGGGCTGGCTGGTAAATCGACCGACCCATTCGCAGGGCCCGGCTACGGTCGACGGTTAGACGGTTTGCTCGGGGGAGCGAGCCAACCGGGCTCCAACCCGGATGCCAGAGCCAGACTGCACAGTCGGACGACCAGTGGGGGAACACCGTGTCCGAATCGGAGATCTACAGCGTCGACGTTCTACAGCGCCATCCAGGATTCGCGCCGTCGCCGCCTTCGGCCGAGTTGCGGGCCCGAGTCGATGCCGCATCGTGGCCCGACGGTCTGCTCGATCGAGTGCTGGCCTTGCGCCGAGATCATGATGAGATCGAAGCCTGGCTAGACATGGGCTGGCCGACACCGGACATGCTCGACCCTTGGGTTTCCATGCAGGAACTCCTTCTCAAGTCCACACTTTCCATCCGGTTGGCGACCTGGGAGGACAGTCCACTCCTGGTCGAAGTTTGCGCTGAATCACCAGAAAAGGTTGGCGACTGGTCGGTGACCGTCGAACGAGGACCAAACCCCTACGCCCAGTTCCGGCTTCAGGAACGTCCCCACGTCAGCGTGTTGGAGGATCAGCGAGTTGGTATCGGAATGGCTGCCAGCTCGATTCGCAACGCCCTCGTAGCGGGGGAGAAGACGTCGGTCCACTTTCTGAGTGGCTGGCGGATCCGGGAGGGCTTTCGGGGGATGGGCTTCTCTCATCTGCTGCAGAATGCGGCCGGGCCGGGGACCGCCTGGATGGGGTTGATCAATTGCTGGACGTCTCGACTCGGCAACAGCTCGGCTTCGTGGCTGGAGAAGGTCGAGGACGACTTCGCCGATCGACCGGGCGAATTCGGACTCGAAACAGACCGGTTGACCTCGTCGGTGCTCACCCTCGATAAGCCATCCGAGGGTCGACGTTCCGAGAAGGTCAGACCCGCCACCGAGGCCGATATACCTCGCTGCCTGGATCTCATCAACCGATCACATGCCGGCCTCGATATGTTCCGGCCCTATACCCGGGACTATCTCGACGAGCGGTTGTGCGATCCAAGCTGGGGACCGAAGCCTTCGTTCTATCCAGCGGTCTATGGCTGGCCGGATTTCCGAGTGTTGGAGATCGACGGCGACGTCGTGGCCTGTGGCGGGCTTTGGAATCGCGGTCGAGATGTTCGCGAGGTGTGGCGACGCGACAACGAAGAGTTCACCCTCGATCCAGCGGCCTTGATGGACTACGGATTCGCCAGTGGTCGCGAGGCGTCGATGGTCGAGCTCATCTCTCATCTCTTGGCCGAGGCTGACCAGTTGGGCCGATCAGGACTGACGGCATGGGTTGAGTACCAGCCGGAGGTTGCAGATCTCCTCAGCGAGTTCTCGATGCAGATCGAAACCCGACTACTGCATGTAATGCCCTTCACGCTGCCCGACCAGGAGGTCCAGGCCGAGGTGAAGCGGCCGTACATGGATCTGGCGTACTGGTGACCGAAGACGTCCCGCCGGTTGGTCAGATCTACCGCCGTATCGGTCGGTTCATGACCGAGTTCAAGGCGGGCTTGGCGGCCGCTATCGGCCTGGCCTTCTTGGCCTCGGTGGCGTTCTCTCTTTTGCCGTGGCCCATTCGCTATCTGATTGACGGTGTGCTGCTTTCCGACCAGCTCGAAGCTGGGTGGTTCGGCACACATCGGGCTGCCAGCGACGGTGAGAAGGTTCGGTTGGCGCTCATCCTGGCCGCCGTCTATCTAGCCATTCAACTAGTGGCGGCGCTGGCATCATCGGCAAGTTTCTACTTCTTTGCCCGCACCGCTCTGTTCATGATTCACACACTCCGAGGACGAATGGTTGCCCAGTTGCGCCAGCTCTCGCTCGGCTTTCATGCCACCACCTCGACCGGCGACATGATCTTCCGGGCCATGAACGACGCTCGGTCGATACAGGAGGTGATGATCTTTGGGCTTCAGGCCTGGGTCCTGCCGATATTCCAGGTCTCGTTGATGGTCGGCCTGATGTTGGCCCTCGACTGGGTGCTCACATTGGCCGCCCTTGCAGTCAGCCCGTTGCTCATTCTCACCATTCGACTTTTGACTGCTCGTATACAGGAGTCCTCGCAGGCCAGCCGAGGCCACTTGAGCCGGCTTACGTCCCTGATCGAGCAAACGATGAACTCCATCCGGGCCGTCCAGGTATTCGGCTCGGAGGGGGACGAGATCGAGCGCTTCGACGGCACCAGCCGGCAATTCATCGCCGCCCAGCTCAGGTTTCGGATGGCCGAGCAGGCCTTGACGGTTGGCACCATGGTGATCACCGGCCTTGGCACCGCGCTGGTGCTCCTGGTGGCCTCCAATCGAGTTATTGCCGGTGCGGTCACGGTCGGCTCGCTGTGGATCTTCATCAACTACATGCAACGGATCTACGACGTGCTCCAGCAGAACATGAGCCTGTTCGGTGTTCTTCAGGACTCGCTGGTGGGTGTTGGCCGAGCGTTTCAGATACTCGATACCGAGCCCACCATCACCGACCGCCCCGACTCGATTGTGGTGGATGGTGTCCACGACGGGCTGGTCTTCGAGGACGTGTCGCTGTCCTACACCGACGGCGGGTCTCGGGCACTCGACAGCGTGAATCTTCGGGTGCCTCGAGGCGAGCAGATAGCACTGGTCGGAGCCATGTAATCTAAATATACCCTATCATAGTAACTTAAATTGTATCTTCATAACAAATTAAGCCACATTTTTAAGCTTATATTTTGTTCTTCCCAGTTTTAATGTGACTGTG
>CALHBU010000057.1 GCA_937930655.1 uncultured Acidimicrobiales bacterium
CGGTTGCCTGTTCGGCTCGTAGCTCAGTCTCGATACAGCTGACGTAGCCCCGCGCTCACTGAGGCACCGATGGTTGAGTGATGCAGCTCTCCGGCAAGCTCCTGGAAACGAAGGTCGTGACCGGCCGTGTCGAGCCGTTCGCTGAAGGCCTCGACTGCTTCGAAGACGCCGCTGATGTTGCCGCGCTCGCCTTCGCCAGCCGAAATGAACAGCCGGGTGTCAGGGTCGACGGGTGGAAGCTCCCTCTGCAGCATGAATTGGTCGTCCCACCAGACCGACGGGCTGGCCAAGAGATATCGATTGAAGGTGCCGGGACGGGTAACGAAACACCAGGTGGCGCACAATCCGCTGAGTGAATGGCCAAACAGCACCCGATCGGCAGGATCCACCCGATAGGTGCCTTCGATCAGTGGCACGACCCGGTCGATCAGTAGATCGAGGGTTCGATCAGCCCCACCCGATGGGTAGGTCCCCTTGATCGAGGTGAACGCAGGAAAGGGCCAATCAGTTGGCGTGTAGTCGCCACCTCTCCGCTCGCTGACTGCGGCCAACGAGTCGTCCTGATAGCCAACGCCGACAATCACAACTTTCGGCATAAGCCGCTGCATGCCGAGCATGGTGGCGAGGTCGGCCATGATGCCGAGGCTCCATCGCTCGTCCAGCACATAGATGACCGGATAGCTGCGCTCGCTTCGTTCGTAGCCGTCCGGCAACACCACCCTGAGTTGGCGGCCGTCTCCGAGATCGTGATGCAGCACCTCTAACTCCCGCCCTCGGACCACACATGATCGGCGAACGATGTCCGCAACTGCTTCTTATCGATCTTGCCGGTGCCGGTATGCGGTATCTCATCGACAAAAACCACGTCATTCGGCAGCCACCATTTCGGCACCTCCTGCTCGACATGGGAGAGGATTGTCGTCGGTTCGACGGGGACATCGACGACACAGCACAGCAGTGGCCGCTCGCCCCACCGGTCGTGGGTCAGCCCGATCACCGCCGCCTCAACCACCCCGGGGCAACCGACCGCCGCATTCTCAAGATCGATGGAGCTGATCCACTCGCCACCGCTCTTGATGACGTCCTTGGCCCGGTCGACGATGGTGATGTAGCCCTCGCTGTCCATGGTGGCGACGTCGCCCGTCCGGAGCCAGCCATCTTCGGTGTGACTCTGGGGCGTCTCGAGTTCGAAGTAGGACCCGGCCACCCAGGGGCCTCGGGCCAGCAGCTCACCCGGCGTCTCGCCATCCCTCGGAACCTCATTGCCCTCTTCGTCGATTAGTCGGAGCTCCACTCCGTAGAGTTCCCGCCCGGCCATGGCCTGGCGAGCTCGCTGCTGGTCTCGGTCCATCCGCTCGACTCGGTGGGTGAACCGTCCGGCCGAGCCCTGGGTCATTTCGGTCATTCCCCACACGTGGGAGACGAACACCCCGTACTCGTCCTCCAGGGTGTCCATGAGTGACCGAGGGGCAGCTGAACCACCGACAGCAATACGGCGAAGCGAAGGAATGTCACCGTCCGTCTTTTGCAGGTGCTGCACCATGCCAAGCCAGATGGTGGGAACACCGGCCGACAGCGTGATGTCTTCGGTGTTGATCCACTCGATGAGCGACTCGGGGTCCAGCTCAGGTCCGGGCAGAACCAGCTTGGCACCGGCCATGGCGCTGGCGAAGGGCATGGCCCACCCGTTCACGTGGAACATCGGGACGGCGAGCAGAATGGCCTCGCTGGAGTTGACGTTGTGACCGTCGCCGCTGCAGGTGGCCCAAGTCTGGAGCACGATGCTTCGATGGCTCTGCACCACACCCTTGGGGTTGCCCGTCGTGCCCGAGGTGTAACAGAGGGTTGCCGCCGACCATTCATCGAGCAGGGGCCACTCGGACAGAGGCTCGGCGGCATCGATGAACGACTCGTACTCGGCATCGAAAACGATCCATTGGGTGACCGTCGGGCAGTCGGCGGCGATGCGGTCCTTCACCTCAACGAAGTCGCGATCGACGAACACGATGGTGTCGGCAGCGTGGTTGATGATGTAGGTGATCTGCTCGTCGTGGAGCCGGGGGTTGATGGTGTGGAGGACAGCGCCGATGCCGGTAATCCCGTAGTAAGCCTCGAGATGCCGGTGGTCGTTCCAGCCGATGGTCCCGACCCGCTGACCCTCCGAGACACCGGCTCCGAGGAGCGCAGCGCCCAACCGGCGGGCCCGTTGGGCAACCTCGGCCCAGTCCGAAGTAACAACCACCCCATCGGACCCCTTGGCCACCACCGACGTAGCGCCATGGTTGCGCCCCGCATAGTCAATGAGCGACGAGATCAGCAGCTGTCGATCCATGTTGAGACCGCGGAGCATCAGGACCCCACTTTCGAGTGTGTGTTTTGCGAGCAGCACCAGATCGTCATGAGGGGCAAACCGTAGCTTTCGGAGCGGCCGGTAACCTTGTTCGGACCTGACTGACCACGCTCGACAACTCCGAATCGACCCGATGAACGCACTGGCAGACCTCCTATCCATCGTCACCCTCGAACCTCGGGGCCAAGACGCTGACGGACGCGACACCTTCTCGGGCAAGGCATCATCGGCCGATGGGGTTGACGCAACCTTTGGTGGTCATTTCCTGGCCCAGGCCGTCGCGGCCGCCCATGCGACGGTCGAAGACGACAGGACGGTTCATGCCATCCATGCCCAGTTTCTTCGTGGCGGCGAGCCGGGCAAACCTTTCGAGCTAGCCGTCGAACGGGTCCGCGACGGTCGCAGCTTCTCGACTCGGCGAGTTCGGACAACCCAGGGCGACAAGCTGCAGTTCGAACTGACGGCATCGTTCGCGGTACCGGCCGGTGGGCCGCAGATGGAAACAGCACCCCCCGCCGACTTCAGCTCACTCCCCCGGCCCGAGACGTTGCCGACCTACCGAGAGCTGATGACGGGCCAGGACCCCATTCCGCTCCCCGAGGAGTGGGCGATGCGGGACTACGGCCTCGACATTCGAACTATTGATGCCCCGTGGGCGCCCGGCGGTCCGTCGTCGGAAGGCGGCATAAGACTTTGGGTGAAAGCAGCGGGCCCCATTCCCACCGACCCCGCCATCCAGGCTGCGGTGCTGGCCTACCAGAGCGACGAGTCGTTGGCCGACAACATCGCCATCCCCTGGGGGGCCACGTGGGGGCAACCGGGCGTGGTCTTCGTCAGCCTCGATCACGCCATGTGGTTCCACCGACCCTTTGATCTGAACCACTGGCATCTGATCGACCAGAAGCCGGTAGCGGTGGCCCATGAGCGAGGCCTGGCCACCGCCCAGGTGTTCACCGAAGAGGGCGTGCTGGTGGCCTCTTTCACCCAAGAGGCTCTCCTGCGCCTTAGCTGAAGCTCACCGGCCGATCACCTACTCGGCCGAGCTGTCGTACTGCATCGCCATCGCCGGGTTACCTCCCGGATCCTCGAAGGCGATGAGATGTCCAACCTTGGAGATCGTGAACTTCTCCATCAAGATCCTGCCGCCGGCGGCCAGAATCCGTTCGTGGACCAGATCGACGTCGTCGACCCCGAACGTGCACTCGAACCCGGTAGTTGGTGCATCGTCGAGAAGCTGTCGGCGCTGCTGGATTGCCCCCATTGGTGCCTCCCCGGACTCGTCCATGATCTGAACGAAGCCCGGTGGACCGTATTCCTGGAACTGCCATCCGAAGACCGACCCATAGAACGCCTGGGTGGCATCAACATCGTCGGTGTTGATGGCGAAGTGGGTGAGTCGTGGGGTCATGACGCCATCTTGACAGAACGACTGCTGACCGACCTTCTACACTTTGACTAGTTATGTCGAATAAGCGCCAACAGCAAGCGCACGTGCGAAGCAACGCCACCACCCACCCACCGGGTCGAGTGGTCCTCCCGACCCAACCCGGTTGGGACTACCTCGTCTTCGCCCAATCCGGAGCGGTCACCGCCACTACCGACGCTAGGGCCTGGATCATTCCTCCGCATCGTGCGCTCTCGGTTCCCGATGGCACCCGCGTCCGTATTGAATCGGCGAAACGGGCTGCCATCCGCTGCCTCTACTTCGCCAAGGATCTCGCCGTGCTCAGCACCGAGGTTCGAGTCGTGAATGTCACTCCGCTGACTCGCGAACTGTTGCTGTATGCCGTTGACACCGCACCGATGAACCTCATTGCTCCGGTTGAGAAGGCATTGATCACCTTGCTGGCCGAACAGCTGGCCAACGAGCCCGATGCTCCTCTTCACCTCGCGCTGCCCTCCGATCCGGTGGCCAGGGAGATAGCGGCCTCACTCATGTCGGCGCCGGCGATCGATCTAGAGCAGTGCCTTCTGGCCGCGGGCGCCAGTCGCCGAACAGTCGAACGCCGATTCAAATCCGAGACTCTCATGAGTCTGGGTCAGTGGCATCGACGGGCTCGCATTCTCGCCGCCATCAGCATGCTTGCTCAGGGCAGCAGCGTGACCGATGCGGCCGTCACCGTTGGCTATTCCTCACCCAGCGCCTTTGTCTCGGCCTTCAAAGCCGAGTTGGGCTCGCCGCCCCGAGCCTTCATGCAAAGCAAGCGATGGCGGGACTAAAGCAGGCAGTCGACGCCAACCTCGGCCGCGGTGTCTTTGAACATCTGCACAACATCGGGATGGAACGGAATGCCATTGGCCCGACGGTCGAGCTCGGTCTCGTGCTCGTCGAGCCCGGCGTACAGCACCCGCTCGTGCCCCTTCGACGGCGGTGTCTGCCGAAGCCCTTTGAGGAAGGTCTGCATGTGTTCGGTGAACGCGTCAGGGTCGCAGAAGGCGTCGACCCGGTAGGCCATGAAGTGGTGGGAGACGTCCCCCGACGCTCGGAGGAAACCGGGTGGATCACCGCCAAGCACGCCGCACAGCACGTCGACCATCACGGCCAGCCCGTACCCCTTATGGGAGCCGCCATCTCTGGTGCCACCCGTCGGAAGCATGAAGAACTCGTCCGGCACATCGGACTCTTCCAGTATTGGCTCGCCGTCGGCCCCCGCGATCCAACCCGGCATCACGGTCGCACCGAGACGTCGGGCAATACGGATCTTGTTTCCTGCCACCGAACTCATCGAGGCATCGAACACGAACGGCGGCTCGTCACCGCCGCCCACCGCCATTGCAATCGGGTTCAATCCGACCATGGGCTTCGAGCCGAAGGTCGGAAGCACCATCATCCCGCCAATGGTCATGGATACCCCGATCATGCCGTGCTCGACCGCTCGGTGAGCGTGATAGGAGGCGGCACCGTAGTGGCGGCCGTTAGTCACTGAGACAGCGCCAATACCGCACTCCCGAGCCTTCTCAATGGCCAGGTCCATGGCTCGGGGCCCGGTGGCCAGTCCCAGCCCGCCATCGTCGTCGATGGTCGCAACTGCTGCGGCTTCTCTGATAACCCGAGGTGTGGCCGTGGGGTTGAGGGTGCCATCGCCGAACCACTGCATGTAGATGGGGAACATATTCGACACCCCGTGCGAGTCGATCCCCCGAAGATCGGCGTACAGCAAGGTGTCGGCGGCCTGCGCCGCATCGGAGGCTGGCATGCCCATCCCCTCGAAGATGTTCTCGACCGTGGCCCGCATCACCTCCTGAGGAACCCGGATGGCGATGTCGTCAGGCACGGTGAACCGTTCGGAGACCATGCTCTCGATCGTAGGCCCCGAACCGCAGACGGTCCGAACAGCTAGTTTTCGGCCATGGCCGACCCTCTTGATCATGCACCCTGGTCCTCGCTCGATGGAGACCACCGCCATCTCGGCGTCTTCGACGAAACCGGCAACGCCGCCAAGTATCAAAAGCATGTTGGCTTGTTCGGTGGGTTGGCCGAGCCAACAGCTGCCGGTTGGGCGGCAGCAGCCACCATCACGAGGGAGGGCGGCATCTTTGGTGTGTTCCAGGCCGGTGTCGAGCTGCCAACCAAAGGTTGGGAGGTGCTGTTCCACGAACAGGCCAACCAGTTCGTGGCCGGGACCATGCGAGACGAACCAGCTCCCCATGACGGGGCTCGGGTTGTTCGGCTGGACGGCGACAACGTCGACGCCATGGTTGAGCTGACCGGCCTCGCCCAACCCGGTCCATTCAAAGCTGGCACAGCCGAGATGGGAAGCTACTTCGGCATCATCGGAAGCGGAGCCGAGGACGGTCGATTGTTGGCCATGGCCGGCCAGCGTTTTCACCCGACTGGCTACATCGAGGTGTCGGCAGTGTGCACCCATCCCGATGCCCAGCGTCGGGGCTACGGCGGAGCGCTCACCCGGCGGGTGGTTGACGAGATCCGGGCGTTAGGCCGGGAGGCCATCCTCCACACCCGTCACAACAACGACAACGCCCGCCGGTTGTACGAGGCGATGGGGTTCGAGTTCAGGCGACAGGTTGACGTTGTTGCTGCTCGGCGTCTTCCCGCAGGCTGATCAAGCGGGTCTGCCGGCCAACGCCATGATCGACGAGGGCCTGGGTGCTCAGCTTCAGCACTAACCCGAAGCTGAGGGCATAGAAGACGGTGGCCGGGCCGAAGGAGCCGCCCAGGATGACACCGGCGGCAAACACCGCTATGTCCAGCCCGTAGCGGATTTTCAGCGGATCGATACCACGATCCTGTCCGGCCAGCATGAGAAGCTCGAACGGGCCACCGGTTGTCCCCGAATACATGACCAGGCTTACGCCGGTTGCCAGCACCACAACCGCGGCCACAACAAACGCCCATCGGCCAGCGACGGTGTCGGGGGTGGTGAGGAGACCGGCGGCCGAATCGATGGCCACACCGTTGGCCAGGATGTATCCCAGCCCCCAAATGCTTGGCCGGCGTCCAAAAACGGCGGCAACAATAAAAAAGACGCCGGCCATGAACCAACCGGCTTGCCCCAGAGTGATGCTCAGCCGATCACTCACGGCCGACGACATGACGTCGTAGGGCGTGAGGCCAAGTTCGGCTCGCACCATCAACGCCACCGCGACGCCGATCAGGGACGAACCGATCAACAGCGAGATCAGCTGTCGCCCCAACGGAACCACCGGCGATGTCGAGGCCCGACGAAGCATCGGCAACGCGGTGTGACGGCTTATTGAGATGGTTCCGAGCAGCTTGTTGAGCTGCTCGAGTCGGGGACGTATCTTCACCCTGCCATTGTCGGTCAACAGGGCCCTCCAACCAGCGCGGAAAGAGGGGTCGCATGTCACATCTGACCTGGTGAAAAGGGTCGGTTTGGAGACCGGCGAGTCATCAGCCACCATCGAGGTGTGAAACCAGAGACCCTGCTCCCCCTCGGCAAGCTCGATCCGGGGCTTCGTGCGCCCGATGTCCAGCTCGATATTGGCCAGTTCGGCGAAGGTGCAGCACTCGTCGAGTCCCTGGGCTACGACGCGGTGTTGGTGGAAGAAACAAAGGACGACCCGTACCAACTACTGGCTCTGGGGGCAGCGGCCACCACCTCGGTGGGCCTGGGCACCTCGGTGGCTATGGCCTTCCCCCGGAGTCCCACCATCACCGCCATGTCAGCGTGGTCACTGCAAAAGCTCTCCAACGGTCGTTTCTCGCTTGGGCTCGGCTCTCAGGTTCGAGGCCATGTTCGCCGTCGGTTCGGTATGGAGTGGCATGCGCCCGCACCCTGGATGCGGGACTATGTGAACGCCATGCGGGCGGTTTGGGACACTTGGCAGACGGGTGCCGATCTGGCGTACGAGTCTGAGCACTACAACATCAATCTGATGGTTCCCCTTTTCGATCCCGGGCCCATCGAGCACCCACGCATCCCCATCACCATTGCCGCCATCGGGCCCAACATGTGTGCTGTGGCGGGCGAGGTGGCCGACGGTGTTCGTCTCCATCCGGTCTGTACCCCGAAGTTCATCGACGAGGAAGTTCGGCCGGCCGTTGCCCGCGGGGCGGCTCGGGCTGGCAAAACGCTCGACGACGTCGACATCTGTCTCAAGCCATTGGTCGGGTCGGCAGCTGACGAGGCCAGCCTGGCCACCGTGGCCGAGACGGTTCGAGCCAGGGCCGCCTTCTATTTGTCGACCCCGGCCTACCGCCGGGCGTGGGAAAGCCATGACTGGGGTGACAGAGCAGACGAGGCGGCCAAGCTCTCCAAGGCCCAAAAGTGGGATGATCTGGTGAAGGTGGTCGATGACGAGATGCTGCACACGGTGGCCACCATCGGCACCTTCGACACCATCGGAGGCCAACTCAGCGATCGCTATGAAGGCCTGATCGATCGCATCGAGTTTTCGACGGCAGTCAACAACCCTGACGATGAAGCCATCCTGTCGGGCATTCTGGACGAGATCAGGGGCTGAGCCCTAGCCGAGGTGGGTGAGCAGCCCCTCGAGGGCAACGAAGTAGCTGGTGCGGCCAAAGCCGGCCACCACGCCTAGGCATACCGCCGACAACACCGAGTGGTGACGGAACTCTTCTCTGGCATGAATGTTGGAGAGGTGAACCTCGACCACCGGTAGGTCGATGGAGGCCACCGCGTCTCGGAGCGCAATGCTGTAGTGGGTGAAGGCGCCGGGGTTGAAAATCACACCATCAGCCCAGGTCTTGGCTTCGTGCAGAGCGTCAATCAACTCGCCTTCGGTGTTGGACTGAAAGTCCCTGAGCTCGGCGTTGTTGGCACCAGCGTGGGAGCGAAGGTCAGCCAGGATGTCGTCGAGCGTTTCGGTGCCGTACACCTCGGGTTCCCGGGTGCCGAGCAGGTTGAGGTTCGGTCCGTTCAGGACCAGGATCTGGCGAGCCACCTCGCAGAGCGTACTTCTGGGCTGCCTACAGTGGGGCCAATGGGCCGCAACGTCATCCTCACCGGCTTCATGGGCTCGGGAAAGACGACAGTTGGCCGCCACGTCGCCCGACTTCTGAACTACCGCTTCGTCGATACCGATCAAGTCATCGTCGAACGGCACGGACCCATCCCCGAGATCTTCGCCTCGGTTGGCGAAGAGGGGTTTCGGGAACACGAGCGGCAGGTGGCGACCGAGTTAGCCGAGCAGACCGACCTGGTGATCTCAACCGGCGGTCGCCTCATGCTCGACGACGAAAACGCACGTTTGCTTGGCCTGACCGGCCGGGTCTTCTGCCTGGCGGCCTCGGCCGAGGAGACCATTCGTCGAGTCATCACCGAGAGCGAAGGGCCAGAACGGCCACTGTTGGCCGGCGACAATCCCGAAGCGCTGGTGAGAAGTCTTTTAGCCGACCGCGCACCGCTCTACAGCAGGTTTGAACAGGTCGACACCGATGGTCGGTCGCCGCAGATCATCGCCCGAGACATCATCGACCGCATGCATAGCAACAACCCCATCTGAACCACTCGGGCTCCGACAGTAGGGTTTGCCGATGGCTGAGCCCCACGAACTATCTGCAACCGATGCCCGGGCGCTGATCGGAGCCGGCCAACTCTCTCCGGTAGAGCTTCTCGAGTCGTGCTTGGCCCAAACCGACCGCATCGACCCTGTGGTGAATGCCATGGTCACCAGGGCCGACGCCCGAGCCAGAGCCGAAGCTGCGGCGGCCGAACGAGCAGTGCTCAATGGCGACCAGCTCGGACCGCTTCACGGACTCCCTGTTGCCATCAAAGATCTTCAACCGACCGAAGGCATCGTGACCACGTTCGGCAGCGAGGCTATGGGCGGGAACGTGCCCGAACTCGACAGTGGCATCGTGGCCAAGGTCCGAGGCGCCGGAGGCATCGTCATCGGCAAGACCAACATTCCCGAGTATTCGATAGGGGCCAACACCATCAACCGTCTCTTCGGAGCGACCGGCAATCCGTTCGACGTGGACCAGACATGCGGAGGGTCCTCGGGTGGCTCAGCGGTTGCCCTCGCCACTCAGATGGCTCCGCTGGCAACCGGTAGCGATCATGGCGGAAGCCTGCGGATTCCGGCCTGCTATTGCGGTGTGGTCGGCCACCGATCGAGCCCCGGTGTCGTCCCCCACGAGGCCCGAACCATCACCCAAACCTTCTACAGCGTGCAGGGGCCGATGGGGCGAACGGTCAGTGACACCGCGCTGTTGCTTTCGGTCATCGCCGGCCGGCAGAAGTCGCCGGCCGGCCAGATCGACCCCATGGCGTTCCCTCTCGATGCCCCCGCTCTCGCTGTGCTCAACGACATCGATCTGGGCTCGCTGCGAGTCGGCTACACAGAGGATCTCGGCGGCGTGCTGGTTTCGGAGTCCATCCGAGCAACCTTTCGGGATCGCATGGACCGTCTTCGCCCGCATGTTGCCAGCCTCGAACCAGCGCCCGTCGACCTCACCTCAGCGGCCGACATCGATTGGCGGCTTCGCAGCGACGTCTTCGTAGCCCAGTACCACCGAGACCTCGAACAGTGGGACGAAGGCTTCAACCCCAACATTCGTGCCACCTACGACACCGCTCTCCAAACCCCAACCGAGGACATCGGCAAGGCCCGGCGCCGCCAGATCGATCTCTTCCAGCATTTCCAGTCGCAGTTCGACCAGTTTGACGTCGTTCTCTGCCCGGGGGTGAGTGTCTCTCCGTTCGCTTGGCGGGACCTTTTCCCCCGGCAGGTCGACGGCGCCCCAATCGAGAACTACATGGCGTGGCTGTCGCTCACCGCCGCTATCACGGTCATTGGGCACCCGGTCACGGCGCTGCCATGTGGCAGTGACGATCTTGGTCTCCCTTTTGGGCTGCAGGTCATCGGGCCCCTGTACGGAGATCACCGTCTGTTGTCAGTGGCCAAAGCTCTTGAGGCCCTGTTCGGGATCGATCCGCTGACAGCCCGGCCCATTCCTGACTTCGACGTGTTGGCCGCTACTGACTCGGACTGCCGAGAGGGAGGCCGGGCCGCAGCCCGAGAAGCGGGGCGCTAGCTGCCCCAGATGGCAGCCGGGTCGGACTGCTCAGTAAGACGAGCCGCCGCTGTGCCTCGGTCGACGTTGAGGTTGATCCCGTTGATGTAGCTCGAGCAAGCGTCATCGGCCAGAAACAGCATGGCCGGCGCCATCTCGCCCGGTTGTGCGATGCGACCGGCCACCGCCTCGGCGTGGTCGATCATCTCGTCGCCCATTCCCTTACGGAAGTCGCTGATGATGCCGGTGTCAGTAATACCGGGGCAGACGCTGTTCATTCGCACCCCGGCCGGCAGCAGCTGAACAGCGCGCCACATCGTGTAGAACTGCACCGCCTCCTTGGAGAACGCATAGCCGTCGCCAACGAGCGACGCATGCTCCTCGACCCAGGCGGCCCCTGCGTCAACGGACTCGGCGGCCATGAGTTCCTGATGGGCGGCGACCCGGTCGGGCCAGGCTCGGCCCGCGGTTGAAGCTATGTGCACCACCGACGATCCCGACGGCATCCGCGGTAGAAGCGATTCGGTGAGATGCCGCAAACCCAGCCAATTCACGGCCATCACTTCAGCCGGCGTGAATCGACCACCATTGGGCACACCGGCGCAGTTCATCAGGACATCGACCGTTGCCGGTAACGCCGAGACCAATCGATCGATCGACGTCTGATCAGCCAGATCGCACCGGTGATTGGTGAGCTCAGCAATCGACAGTGGCTCGACATCGACCGCATGCACAGCCGCACCGTTGTCGAGAAGCAGTTGTGCCGTCTCTCGACCCATGCCACTGGCGGCGCCGGTAACGACCACAGTTCGTTGGCTGAAATCGAAGAACGGGCCCATTGCGATCACGGTACACAGCGCCGCGCCACTCCTCATCGCACTCCTCATCCTTGGTCGACTTTGGCCGATTGCTTTGGGATGGGCGATCACCGCCACGAGTCAAACGAGACTCCCGATGAAACGACCTTGCCGGACGCCCTTCTTTCGCGCCCGGAAGCGCTCGACTGGATACGGGCCGCCTTTTCGCTAGCTCCTGTTGGTGTCACCGTGCGCGATTCGGATTATCGCCTGTTGTGGGCCAACACTGCCTATGAGGATCTGACCGGTCGCACCTTGGCCGAGATGATGGGAACCGAGATCAACGAGGTGGTCACCGACCAGGAGGTCGCACCACGGTTGTCGGGCCTGTTCAACAAAAAGGACATGGTTGTTGCCGACACCATCGAATACCGGCGGCCCGACAACTCTGTGGTTCTGGCTGATCTGCGTCTGAACCGACTCCTCGATAAAGACGGAAATCTCGAGCTGTATCTCGGCTTTGCCGAAAACGTCTCAGACCGCGAAGCCCTCATTGCTCAACAAAGACGCGATGCCCTGATCACCCAGATTGCGGCCAGAGTCATCGAATTCGACCCCTCCGAACTCGAGCATCACGTTGCTCAGATCCTGGCCGAATTGGAAGATGCCTTCCAAGCCGACCAGGTCGTTCTGATACGAAACTCGGCCGACGAATCCGAGGCTCTGTATTGGTCGGCGAGGGGACTCACCTCCAACCGCCCGGCTGAAACCGGCTCAACCGTTCGGATGCCCCTAAGAGAGACACAACAGGGCCCAGACGAGCTGCTGGCGGTGTTCCCCTCCGATCGCCCTGAGTCAGAGAGTGTGCGGACCGGTCTCGAGACGGTGGCTCAGTTGTTCACCGGGCTCTTTACTCGCATCGAAGCCCAGCTCTACTTCAACGTCGCCTTCGACGACGCACCGGTGGGCATAAGCATTCGTGACGCCGACTCCGTTCTACTGGCCGCCAACCAGGCGTACGCCGACTTCCTCGGCTATCACCACCCCGACGACATTGTTGGACGACCAGCCTCCGAGGTAGTGATAGAGAACACCGACCACATACCGATTCAGGTCGGCAACAATGGCGTCCACCGGATCGAGCGACTGAAGTTCCGCAGGGACGACGGGAGCACCACCATTGGCCGGGTACACGCTCGCCAGGTCCAAGGTCTGACAACAGACCAGCTACTTATCCTCAGTCACATCGAGGACCTGACCAGTTCGACGAAGCAACAGCGGGACCTCGAGCTGTCCCAGCAGAGATTCCGCGATCTTGTCGAGAACTCGCCGGCGATCACCATGCTCCTCGACGCCAATCTGGACATCACCTATGCCTCACCCTCGGTAAGCAGCGCCGGAATGTCGATGACCGAGCTAACCGGCAAGAACGTTGCCGACCTTCCCGTCGCGGTGTCAGAACACCTTGCCCGCGAGCTTCGCCTGGTCATGACCACTATGCGGCCACGCCAGTTCGACTGGGCCTCGGCCGGACCAGAGAACGAGCAATGGCTACGGGTCGCCGCCGTTCCAGAACTTAAGGCCGATGGAAGTGTCGGTGGGGTCATCATGGTCGGTGTCGATGACACTGCCCGGCGCAGATCACAGGACCGTTTGGTCCACGAGGCCCGCCATGATCTTCTCACCGGGCTGGCCAATCGAAGCGCGTTCATCGATCACCTCAACGAACTCTTCCTAAGCGGTCAGCAACCAACGTTGCTGTTCCTCGACCTCGACCGCTTCAAGGTAATCAACGATTCGCTCGGCCACAGCGTCGGTGATCAGCTGCTTCGCGGCGTGGCCGACCGACTCACCGGGATCCTCCGGGAAGATGCACTTGTTGCTCGATTCGGCGGCGATGAGTTCGTACTTGTGGTCAACCACCCAATGACCGATCTCGATGCCAGGAACCTCGGCGATCGGATCAAGGATGCGCTGACTCCGCCCTTCAATCTCGGCGACGAGGAGCTGTACGTCACCGCCAGTATCGGCGTGGCCTTTCCAACGTCAGACGACCTCGACGAGCTCATCTCCAACGCTGACTCGGCGATGTACCGAGCCAAGGACTCCGGCCGCAACCGGACCGAGGTCTACAACCTCACCGAACAGCGGATGCCGGGCGAGCGAATCCGGACCGAAGCCGAGTTGCGTCACGCCATTCCCGGCAATCAGCTCGAGACCTATTTTCAGGCCGAGGTGGACCTGGCTGGCGGCCAGTTGGTCGGGGCCGAGGCACTCGTTCGTTGGAACCATCCGACACAAGGCTTGCGGGCCGCAGCCTCGTTCATGGAGATAGCGGAGGAATGCGGCCTCATCACCGACATTGGCGATCAGGTTCTCGTCGACTCCGTTGGTGTGCTCCGCGACTGGCAGTCCGACCCGCAAACGGCAGATCTGACAATGCGAGTGAACTTCTCGGCTCGACAGCTGTCTGAGCACGACATGGCGGAGCGGGTTGCTGAGGTGCTTGCCGACTCCGGTGCTGACCCGGCCGGGCTGTGCATCGAGATCACCGAAACAGCCTTGATGGCTGATGCCGCTGGTTCGCTGGAGGTACTCACAAAGCTCCGCAACCTCGGCCTCACGCTGGCCATCGATGATTTCGGTACCGGCTACTCGTCACTGTCGTACCTCAAGCAGTTTCCCCTCGATGTGTTGAAGATCGACCGCAGCTTCGTCGACGGACTGCCAAGCGACAGCCACGACCTGGCCATTGTGGACACCATCATCAAGATGGCCGGCGTCTTCTCACTCGAGTTGGTGGCCGAAGGGGTTGAGACTCAGGAACAGGCCGACACCCTTTTGGGCCTCGGTTGCGGCCGGGCCCAGGGCTACTTCTTCGGTCGACCCGTTCCCCGCCGAGAGTTCGAGGCCGCCACCCTGTTTCCTGGTTCCACCCGGTGGCTACATTCGCTGGATGGTTCCCGCTGAAGGTCTGACGACCACTGACTATCTCGAAGCGATCACCGACGATGGCAACCGCCTGACGGCTGCTGGACGGGTTGCTGTCGAGGCCCCGGTCGAACACTGTCCGGGATGGACGGTCGAGGATCTCCTCGACCATGTCGCCGGGGTGTACCGCTTCGTCGCAGCCATCGTGACTTCCGGAGCCGCCGACGGACCGCCCCGTTTGGAACCGGAGAACGCTCCATCCGGTGCGGCCATGGTCGACTACTTCGCCGACAAGCATTACGCGCTGGTCACCACCCTGGGCGCCACCGATGCTGATGCCCCGGTCTGGACATGGACCCCGCGCAACGATGCCGGCTACTTCTTCCGCCGAATGACCCACGAATCGGCGGTCCACCGATTCGATGCCGAAAACGCGGTGTCCCCCGGCATGGACCCCGCGGCTGCGGTTTCTGGCCCGCTAGCCGTCGATGGCATCAACGAGGTCACCGAGGTCGGGATGCGGTTCTCGGTCAAGGGCCCACGTTCCAACTGTTATCCCAAGGGGACCCTGCACCTTCATCGCACCGACGGCGAGGGCGAGTGGCTTCTGGCCGATGCCGGTGGCTCGCTCGACGTACGGCTCGAACACGCCAAGGGCGACGTTGCTCTTCGGGGCCCGGCCTCGGCACTTTTCCTCTATCTCTGGGGTCGGGGGCGGGCCGGCCTGGAGCTGTTTGGCGACGAGTCTGTTGCCGACGCTTGGGCTGAGGTGGCCCCCTAGCTCTACTGTGCATTCATGCGTGCAGGAGTAATCACCGGTCAACGTCAGTTCGAACTCATCGACGTCCCCGAGCCCATACCAACCAACGGCCGCGCCGTTGTCGAGGTTCGACTCTGCGGGATCTGCGGTAGCGACATCCATGCCTATGCCGAAGGCTGGAACTACGCACCATCGATCTGTGGTCACGAGTGGTTTGGCGAGGTGGTAGCTATCGATCCGGCGGCTGCCGCCAGCGGCATCACCGAGGGCGCCATGGTTATGGCCGGCGTGGCCGATGGCTGCGGCCGCTGCCACTACTGCGCCATCGCTCAACCCCAGTACTGCCGCACCGCGTCCCATGAGTACAACGGGATGAACGACGACCCAAGCCCGAACGGGGGCTTCGCTCCTCTCATTGGGGTCGATGCCTACCGATTGGCCTTGATGCCCAGCGACCTCACCGCCCCGCAGGGAGCATTGGTCGAGCCGGCGTCGGTGGCGTTCCATGCGGTTCGTCAGAGCCGGATGCGGCCCGGTGAAACGGTGGTCGTCGTGGGTGCGGGCCCCATCGGTCAGCTCACCGCCCAGTGCGCCAAGTTGGCCGGAGCCAGCCAGCTCATCGTGGTGGAACCCGACGAGTCGCGCCGGGCCAAGGCTGTTGCCCTGGGAGCCGACGTTGGTCTTGATGGTGGACCGAGTACCAGAAGCGCAATTCGGGACCTCACGCAGGGACGAGGGGCCGATGTTGCCTTCGATGCCGCTGGCATCCCGCAAACGTTGGAGGCATCGATCAACCTTCTTCGACGTGGCGGCACCGTCTGTCTGGTTGGTGTGACCGGTCAACCAACGGAGGTCATGACCAATCGTTGGATCACCAAGGAACTCACCGTCACCACCTCGATGGTGTTCACTTTGGAGGAAGCCACCGCTGTCGGCCGGCTCATCGGAGCAGGCCGACTGGATGCTGCCGCTATGCACGAGGCCACCATCACTCTCGATGATCTGCCAGCCACCGTCGAAGCCATGGCCAACCGTGAGCGAAGCGAGTTGAAGATTCTGGTCGATTCGAGTGCCGGTTGACATGCGGCTCGGCCTTATCTCCGACACCCACATCCCGGAGGCCATGCCCGAACTGTGGCCCCACGTCTACGACCAGTTCAACGAGTGCGATGGCATTCTCCACGCCGGCGATATCTACGACCTCTCGGTCATTGAGGAACTGGCCACCAGAGCGCCGACTTGGGGTGCCCGCGGCAATGGCGACGACGGCTCATCTGGCCGCGATGTTCAGCCCGATCACCCCAGCCTGAAGGAACACTGGATGATCGACTTCGAGGGCGTGCTGGTGGCCCTCACCCACGCCATTCCGGTACCCGAGATGCATCCCAACTTCACGGTGCTTCGCACCCTCGACCGGCTTTACCCCGACCGTGAGCGCAACCCCGACGTCATCATCCACGGCGACACCCACGTCGAACACATCGCCGAGATCGACGGGATTTTGTGTGTGAATCCGGGCTCGCCAACCTTCCCTCACAATCTCAACGTTCAGTACGGGACCATCGGCTACCTCGACATTGCCGACGGCAAAGTCGAGGCCTCCATCTGGCGTTTGAACGAGACCGGCATCGAAACCTTCGACTGGGACACCTGGGGCCGACCCTGGTGACCCGTGAGACCAGGAACTCTGCGAGTTCCGGCCGAACAAACGAACGGCTGCCGACAGAGGAGGCAGCGAAGATCGTGAGACCCGGATGGCGAAGCCGTGAGGCCGGGAACTCTGCGAGTTCCTGCCGAACAAAGGAAACAGCATGTGTAGGAACATCACTGCGTTGCGAGGGCTCGAGCCAGCGGCGACGACCGAAGAGATCGAGGCCGGCGCCCGGCAGTACGTCAAGAAGATCACCGGCGTGCAAAAGACATCGGCGGCCACCGAAGAAGCGTTCGAGCGAGCGGTTGCCATCATCGCTCAGGCCTCGGCTGAAGTGATCGCCGAGCTTCCTCCCCGCAAAACCCCACCGAAAACCGAGCCGCCGATCCGGCGGCTTCGTCGAGAAGGAAAGATCGCATGACCCCGCCCTTTCGCTTTGGCTTGATGTACGACTGCCGGCGCATGCCCGACAGCGATCTGTCGATGACCGACGTCTACGCCGCAACCCTCGAACAGTCGGTTCTGGCCGACCAGCTCGGCTTTGACCATGTGTGGTTTACCGAGCATCACTTTCTGGAGGACGGCTATCTCCCAGCCTTCCAACCGGTGGCTGGCGCCATCGCAGCCCGGACATCAAACATCCGGATTTCGACCGACATCGCGCTGCTACCTCTCTATCACCCCATCCGACTGGCCGAAGAGATGGCGGTGCTCGACCATTTGAGCAATGGCCGCATGGAGCTGGGAATCGGCATGGGTTACGTGCCCGAAGAGTTCAAGGCGTTCGGCGTTCCGTTGAAGAACCGGGTGTCGATGACCGAAGAAGGCATCGACATTCTGCGGCTGGCCTGGGGCGACGAACCATTCAGCTACCAGGGCAAGCGATACCAGCTCGAGAACATCGACGTGCACCCCAAGCCAGTCCAAGCTGGTGGACCCCCATTGTGGATTGCTGCCATGAGCGAGCCGGGCGCCCAGCGAGCAGCACGCTTCGGCACTCACCTGCTGCCCCAAGGCAAGCGGGCCGAGGTGCTCGATCCCTATCGGGCTGCGGTCACCGCCGACGGCCGAAATCCCGACGACTACCGAATCGGCATCATCCGATCGTTCTATGTGAGCGACGACCGGGAACGGGATTGGCCAATCATCCGCCAGGCCGAGCGTTTCCGGATGGCGGTCTACAACAAGTTCATGGAGGCCACCCCTGACAACTACGGCTGGGGCGAGGCCGGGGGCATCTCCCAGGGTTCGTTCATGGGCACCGCCGATGAGTGCGTGGCCGAGATGGTCTCGTTCGCCACCGCCTATGGCATCACCGACATCGCGTCGTCCGGCCTGCCACCCGGTGTCGATCCCGACTTCATGACCGCCAACCTCGAGCGGCTGGCCAGTGATGTTCTCCCCCGCGTCCGATCTCAGCTAGGAGCCTGACCAATGGCCAACGTCGACTACGACATCGTTGAAATGCCCGAAGATGAGTCACTTGGGATGATGCCGCCCTACCGGCGCCTGATCGAGTGGATGGAAGCCGAGACAGCCGGGCTTACAACGGAGCAACTGGATCTCGACGATCTCAGCCCGGACAAGGAGTGGATGTGGTGGTCGATCCGCCGCCAGGTTTCCCATACCGCTTGGGATGCCTTGGTGTTCACCCATCGGCGCTGCGCTCACCTGCTCTGGCCCGACGGAAACGAGCCGGAGCCAGTGGTCTGGAAGCACCATCATTTGGGCCGGGAGATGAAATATGACCGGGTGCTTGATGAGGACCTGTTCTGGGAGGTTCCCGACCTCATCGAAAAGATGAGTATCGGTGTCGGCTGGCTGGAACAAGTGGTGGCCGAGCAGTCGATCGAGACGCTGCGGGCTGACACCACCTCGGTGCATGGCACCTATTTCTGGCAGTACGTCATCACCACTCTGGCCCGGGGAGCAGGTCCCGATCCCGATCGTCCTGGCTTCATCAAGTACAACCTCGAAGGCTCGCTGTGGATGGTGTTCTACGAGCAACTCACCCATATCCGGAGCATTCAACGCCTCAAGGAGTTCCAGGGCATCCCACTGGCTCAGGAGCTACCGAGGGTCGGCTATCTCCGGCTCCCCGAATACTGGGGTGACTCGGATGCCAACGCCCCCTCCATGGACCGACTGCCCGTCGAATGACACAGAACGAACCGGTAACCATCGATGAGCTACTGGCACGGGCGGTCTCAGCCCGACCTGACCAGCTCGCCCTGGCTGACCCACCGAACCGGTCATCGTTCTTTGCCGGCGAACCGCAACGATTGACCTGGTCGGAGTTATCGGCGGCCGTGGACGGCATGGCGGCATCGCTCCGTTCGATGGGCGTTGACGTTGGGGATGCAGTCGCCATCCAGCTTCCGAATGTCGTCGAGCTGGTCGTTTCCATCTTGGCCTGCTCCCGAGCCGGAGCGGTGGCCGTTCCGTTTCCCATTCAACATCGCCAGCACGAGCTGGCGATGGGTGTTCGGGTAGCCGGCGTTGTCGCCGCCATCACCGCGCCCCGACCTGATCGGCCCGACCAGCTCGACACCATGGCTTCTGCGCTAGAGGAAGTTGGCGGCGGCCCGATTGGTGTTTTCGGCGGCGGTGTTTCGAACGAGAGTGATCTCGCCGAGCCGTTCGTTGCTCTGTCGCTTGACGGCGGCCACGACTTCTCACCCCATGCTTCGACGGCCGACGACATCGCAACCATCTGCTGGACGTCAGGCACCACGGGCCTGCCAAAGGGTGTGCCTCGAACTCACTCGATGTGGCGGGCCAGCAGCAACTTCCAGGTCGACCAACTTGGTATCTCGGCTGACGACCGAATTCTCTGCCCGTTTCCCGTGGTCAACATGGCCGGTATCGGCGGGATGTTAATGCCGTGGGTGACGGTTGGAGCCGGTCTGTTTCTGCACCAGCCGCTGGACCTACCGGTTTTCCTGGGTCAGATTCAGGGCGAAGGCATCACCTACACCGTCGCTCCCCCAGCACTGCTCAACATGCTGCTGACAAACGAAAAACTGCTGGCCGATGTCGACCTGTCGTCCATTCGAGCCATCGCCTCCGGGTCGGCACCGCTCGATCCTTGGATGGTCGAGGGCTGGCAGGACCGCGGCATCGAAATCGTCAACGTCTTCGGCTCCAACGAGGGAGCCTCGATGTTGGCCACCATGGCCATGGTCCCCGACCCTGCGGACCGGGCTCGCTTCTTCCCCAAGCCCGATCGAGAGGGTGTCGAGACTCGCTTGGTCAGTCTCGAAACCGACGAAGAGATCACCGAGCCAGGGGTTCTCGGTGAGCTTCGCTTCCGGGGCACCACCGTCTTCGATGGCTACCTCGAATCCGACGGCGCTGAGTTTGACGACCAAGGCTACTACCGGACCGGTGATCTCTTCGAGCTGGTCGGTGAGCCTCC
>CALHBU010000058.1 GCA_937930655.1 uncultured Acidimicrobiales bacterium
AGGATGATTCCGGAACGGGTCACCATCACCGACGATTCGATGCGGGAGGGGTTGCAGATCGAAAGCCCCGAGATCCCGGTCGACGACAAACTCCGGTTGCTCGACGCGCTGGGGGAGACCGGGGCCAAGGTCATCTCCATCGGCTCATTCGCCCACCCCAAGTGGACACCATCGATGGCCTGCATCGATGAGTTGGCCGAAGCTTTTGAACCCAAGCCCGGCGTGCGGTACACCGCTGCCATCTTCAACAAGGTGGGCTTCGATCGGGCTGACAAGTATTTCCCGAAACTCGATGTGCGGACCCGTCGTCCCGGCACCCATGTCGAGATCTGCGATTCGTTTGCTCGGCGCAACTACAACCGGACCCAGGCCCAGCAGATCGCAGCCATGGACAGCACCATCGAAACGGCGAAGAAAGACGGGGTTGAGTTCGGCTCGATCACCCTGGGCAGCCCTTTCGGCAGCAACTTCGAAGGGCCGTTCGATCTGGCCACCCGGATGGAGTTCGTTGGCCTGATGGTCGACAAGTGGCGCGACGGGGGCATGGAGGTTGACCGCATCTCATTCTCTGACGCCATGGGTTGGAACGCACCCCACACCGTGCGGGAGACCATGGAGGCCATTCGAGAGACCTGGCCGGCCATCGAGACGTTCCATATGCATCTCCACAACTCCCGAGGCTCGACCATCGCCAGCTACTACGAGGCCCTGCAATTGGGCGCCACCGAGTTCGACACCTCGCTTGGCGGCATGGGCGGCTGCCCCTACTGCGGCAACGGACGGTCCGCCGGCCATGTGCCGACCGAGGACTTCGTCGACCTCTGCCACGAGATGGGAATCGAGACCGGGTACGACCTGGGCAAGCTCATCGAGGCGGTCTGGATTGCCGAGGAGATTGTTGGCCATCCGCTTTGGGGTCATGTCTCTAAAGCAGGGCCCCGACCCCGTGGCAATGAGGTGTATCCCATCGACATGCCGTTCGTTGAGACGCTCGATGAAGCGTCGCACTTCAGGAACGGTGCGTCGGTGTATGAAGGCCAGCTTTCGCCCTGGGAGGGTGGCTCAGCCCTTACCGGTTGAGCGGGTTGAGTCGGAAGACCGACTCGCCTCCGAAGTCAATCCCGTCGCCGGGGAACATGCCGGTAACCCAATCACGATGCGATTGGATATAGACGCCGAGGTCTATCGGCGTATGGAACTGTGGGTCCCGGTCGATGGGAGTCCAGGCATCGTCCCAGCAGCCGCCGTCGCAACCCCACTGGGCAGGGTCAGCGAGGGTAGCAAGGGCAGCCGGGGTGTAAACATTGCACTGGCCGGGTTCGCCTGGTGGTGGGGTCAGATCGCTGCTCACACAATTGACGTGAGCGTTGCCACTGGCATCAAGTTGGTAGAACACGATGTACGTGATTTCGTCGGCTTCATCAGGATTGAGCGAGGCCAGGATTGCCAGCAGCGCCTCGCGATCGGTCTGATCGTTGTTTGCCAGGTTGGCGGCCGTTCTGGCACCAGCTCGGGATGCGTTCTGAACGTTGTCCTTGTCTCGCCACGTCAGGCCGTACTCGACCATTCCCATGGCGATGACGACGAGAGGAAGCACGATGAGGGCCAGTTCGATCAGCGCTGAACCTCGTTCTCTGGCGGTGGAGCGTTTGCTCCTCTTCTTGTCCGGGTTTCGTTGCTTCATCAGTTTTCCGATGCTTCAAGACGGGCAATGCGGTCTGCGGTGATGGTGCGCTCGGTACCCAAAACACCGGTTATGTATGTGTGCTTGAACTCGATATAGACACCGACGTGGTCTGGGCCGGTCGGGCTCGAGATCGCCGTTTCTCTGCTAGTT
Organism: uncultured Acidimicrobiales bacterium; assembly: GCA_937930655.1. Taxonomy (GTDB): domain Bacteria; phylum Actinomycetota; class Acidimicrobiia; order Acidimicrobiales; family SZUA-35; genus JAHECQ01. The sequence continues at coordinate 1,838 of CALHBU010000058.1, forward strand.
GGACACCAGCCAGAATCTCGAGAGGTTCCAACAGCACAACCCCAGTAGCCGGTTGGTACACCAGCGGCGTCAACGTTGTTGAGAAAGAAGTCGGCGGGCGTATAGCGATTGCATTCCAGGCTGGAGGACGGCGGAACGGATAGGCACCCAGCCGGCACGCTGTCACCCGGTCCTGTGGCGTGATAGATCACCAAGACTTCGATGTTCTCTAGGCCTACTTTGTTGAGCGAATGCTCGAGAGTTTGAAGGGTAAGAAAGTCAGCCTCGGGCAAGTTGCCGTACACCGCAGCGGCTCGGGCTGCGTCGGCTGAAGATGACGACACGACGGTGTAATTCCTGAGTAGGAATCCCATTTCAAAGATGCCAAAAATCAACAGCACAAAGACCGGAGTTACGAAGGCAGCTTCGATGATCGAGGCACCTCGCTCACCCCGTCTGCGGTCCTGTGTCTTGGCTAGCGGTGAACATCTCATCAGAGAAGAATCTCCAGCTCGGCACCGTTTCCGCACGCTTTCATCTCAAAGGCCGGATCCCCGGCGACAGGCGGTGGTGTCGTGATGCCGATGCATGTCGCAGGGCTAGACCCCGCTACCTGGTAGATGACACCGTTGGGCAGCGCGCCATCGATTTGCCACCACTGCTGATTGGCGCCGCCGGTGCATGGTGCCAGCACCACGGTCGCACCGGATGCGGTTAGACACTGGCCGCCGGTTTTCAAGGTGAGCTCGGCCGCGTTATTGCTATGCGCGGTCAGCTTGGCATTGGTTGGATTGGTACCACACGGCAACGTCGGGTCGAAGCTCAGAACGTTGCCAGCGGCCACATCAAGGCAACCGCCAAGGGCAACGACGTTCATGTACTCATCGTCGTAGGTGAGAATGCCGGGCGGAAGCGTGGGGGCGGCGTAGACGGGAGGTGGTGGCAACAGTGAGGTCGCGACCTGGTCTCGGGGAAGGCGCGGTGTACCGATCTCGGACCCAGTTGATGTGAGGAAGTCGTCCGAGTTGCTCTGCAACGATGCGATGGCGCTCAGACTGACGACGACGAAGGTGGCGATGATGAGTGAGTAGCCAGTAAGGGTTGAGCCCCGCTGAGACTCCGATGCGTAGTTGCGCAGTCGAGCTAGACCGTTGGAAAAGATCGAGGTGTGCGAGAAAGTTGTCATGGCGTTCTCAGTCCGTCAGTCGAATGGGGTCGCCGGACACAGCAAGGGAGAAGGACGCCCACTCCTTGGCGTTTTCGCCTGTCCTTGGCATAAACCGAAGGGTGAACCAGTAACCGTTGATATTGCCGCTGGCTGGGTCCGCCAGCCACGGGTAGTTCACGCCATTGGACTGCTCGAGTGGAACGTTGAGAGTCATGATCCGACCGTTGAATCTCCAGCTATTTTCCCATGTATAGGGGTTGGTGGGAGCATACTTAGATGGGTAATTGCTGCTCGTAGGGTCCAGATCGAGGCAAGGAACTGTGCCGCCCGAAATTGGATCGGGACATGTGTCGGCCAGGTTGGTCGCCGCATGGTTCGGATCGTCTGATTCCCAGGTGAAACCAAGCGAGTTTCCTAGTGGGCCAAGGATTTGGATGTTGTCCATGCCCTCGCCGACGTCCCAGAGCTTTACCTTCATGATCTTGCCCTCGTGTTCGGGTCCGATTTCACCCAGGTAGAGCTCCATCGGCAAGTCGATCCCGGGCCCGGAGGCGTTGGCCGAGATCCAAGTCTCGGCACCGATGGTCGGGCAGG
>CALHBU010000059.1 GCA_937930655.1 uncultured Acidimicrobiales bacterium
CGCAGGTAGTAGCCGGTGAAGCTCAGTAGGGCGATAACGCCTGCTACCAGTCCGATGGGGTCAATCCGGACATCTGGCCCGTTCCCCAAGACAACGACACTGACTCCGACGATGCCAACTGCGGTCCAAGCGATGTGCCACGGGGTTGCCCGTTCACCCATCCAGCGGCCAGCGATAACAAGAACGATGCCCGGTTGGAGCGCCATCAGAACGGACAACACGGCCACCGACGCATGTTGGAGAGCGATGAAAACAAACACCATGTTCATGCCAAACATGACACCAGCTAGCCAGGTATGACGAAGGGTCTCCCTGGTGACTCGATGACCAGATGCATAGGTGACAGCAAACAGGAGGGGTACCGAAGCCCAGAACCGTGTGGCAGCGATGACCACCGGCGGGGCCGTAATGAGCTTGGAGACGGGAGGTCCAAGACCCCAAAGAAGGATGATGCCAACCAACGTGAGACTGGGCAGGCGGGCCGCAGAAATTGCTGCACTGCGTAGTTGGACTCGATCTCTCACACCTGCTTCCTAGCCGAGGAAGATCAAGACTCCTTCGTTAGGGCCTACCGGAGCGGTAGCTACCGGTGTGCCGGTGGTGCCTAGTTTCCTCGACAAGCACCCGACCCGTTGTAAGGCAGGCTCGTGTCGCCGATGGAAATCACGCAGACCTCGAACGATGGCCGCTTGGCCGTGCCAATGGTGGTGACGGAGGCGACGCCGTTGGCATCAGTGGTGGCGGTTGCTGTCTCGGTGTAGTCCCCGGTGAAGCCAAGAATGACGGTGGCGTCGGCCACCGGTTGTCCGAGGTCATTCGTCAATATCACGGTAGCGATACCTCGGCTCTGGCCTTTGCCAGCGGAGATGGTGCCGGAGGTAAACGAGCTGACGAGGACCTCGGTGGCGTCTCCGACTTCTTCTCCATCGAGCCGAAGAAGATCGATTTCGACTTGATCAAAGGAGCGTTCGCCGGCACGGCTGTTGGTGTCCACGACTCGGATCCACACGGTGCCGGTCGGGCTACCGATCGCAAAGCTCTCGGTCACGGTGGCTCCGGGGAGGATTGTTCCGAGTGGCGCCCAGCTGGACTGGTCAGTCGACCACTCGAATCGAGCGCCATTGTCAGCGTCGCCGCCATCGACCACTCGAGCAACAACCGTCAGTGTCTGCGAGACGCCTGTTGCCGGGAAAGCCCACTGGTGTTCGAAGGTATCGTAGCGACGGCTCGGTTTCCCGCCCGACTCGCTTTCGGTGATGACCTGCGTCACGCCGTCGGCAGTCTGGGTGTTCGTGTAGTTGCCCTGGACCGCACCGCTCACGGCAAAGTCAGAGGTGGCAATTGATGTCAGCGAGACTTCGATAGAGACGCTGACAGGGGTCGAGCGAGCCGAGCGATTCCCAGTGAGGTCTTCGGCCTCAATGCTGTAGGTGTAGTCGCCGCTGGTCGGTGGCGTGTCTTGGAAGAAGTTGTTGGTCGCAGAAGCGGTGCCGATGAGAGTCGTCTCTGCGGAGTGAGTCCGATAAATCAGGTATCCCGCCAGGTCGGCCTCGGTATTGGCCTCCCAGCTGAGGTTGACGGTTCCATCATTGAGTGATGCGTTCAGGCCCGCAGGGACGGCCGGCGCATCGGTGTCGGGTGGAGGAGGGGTTGTGTCGTTGACGATTATGCCTCGAAGCGTGTACTGACCAAGGCTGCCGTAGTCGGTATAGCCACTCAGAGGGTCGGTAAATGGGTTGCCGACGCCCACTCCATCGAGCTCGACGAGGTACGCCCCAGCGGAGACCGTGGTGGTGAGAGAGGCTGAGAGTTCTCCGGTCGGATTGGCGACGGCGACTATCTGTCCCTGGCTGTCTCGAAGTGTCAGTTCGATGTCCAGGTTTGCACTTTCGGCAGCTGGAGTTGCGGTGAAGCTCACTTCTCCGCCGCTGGTCGAGAAGGAGAAGACGTCCACATCAGTGCGGGTGCTGATGAGGCCCTCTACGACAGGGTTAGAACCGACGAGCGCAGTCGCCGTGCCAGCAGTATCGCCGACGTCATCGGCTCGTAGACCGAAGCCGTTGCCGTTGGTGAGCGATGAGATGATGGCGATGTCGTCCCCGCCGTTGCCGTAGTTGGCATCGGGTCCGTTGTTATTGGCATTCAGGAACTCCTGTTGACTCCACTGGGCGACAGGGTGGTAGTACGCGGCGCCCATGATTGGTGCCCAACCGGTCGAGCCCTCGCCGCCGTGGCCCTGGTAGTAGCTGACTGAGGACGTGCCGTCATGGGCCAGGCTGAGCATGTGGCCGACCTCGTGAGTGATGGCTTCTGCCACCCCCTTGAGGCTCGAGTTGTAGACGAAAGTGGGTTCGTCGGTCACGTCGTCGAACGCCCCGATGTAGGCGTGACCGCCACAGCCGCAGTTTGCGAAGGTGTCATCGGTGATGACGACTCTTGCGCCCCATTGAGTGTCTCCCGACCCGGACCGGCGTAGGGCTTCCACGCCAGGATCGATGGTCGTCACGTTGACGTTCCACGGGGCAAAGTCTTCGGCAACGATTTCGAATGAACGTCGGATGTTGCTCAGCTCTTGGGCGCTCCAACTGTTCGGATCACCATCGAGGTCGTAGGCGGGGGACTCGATCGTGTCGAGGTTGTACGCATTGTTCCAGCTCGTTCCCTGGGTGACGTGGCCGTCGAAGTCCAAGTAGATCGTCTTGTCAGCACCGGGAAGACTGCTCAACTCAAACTCTGGTCCTGTTACCGGCGGGGCTGAAGCAACGGCTTCGCCCGTGGTGTCGACCTCTCCGGGCGCGATTGCGTCGAAGTAGGCCAACTCGCCGTTGGCATCTACTGCGAGCGACAGGTCACTCAGCAGAAGCGATCGCAGCTGTGCGGTCGTCATGCCGTTTTCTCGTGCCACTAGGGGGAGGCGGTCGCCGAGACCGTCCAGCGCTTCTTGCGCTCGCTGAAATCCTGGTGAATCGGTATTGGAGTTCCCAGGAGCGGCGGTGGCTGGTGCTGTGGCGACGGCCAACACGGCCAATCCCACCAATGCTGAAGCGAGTTTTCTCGAGCTGAGGGCCACGTGGTTCCGATCACAAGTAGATGCTGACCCGAACCGTGTCGACAGAATCGAGGTTCAAACTTGAGGATTCCGTAGAACACCCAGGTGATTTGACCTAGCTGCTCTCTCTGTTCATGGCGGCTGGAGGCTCAAAGGCTTGTTCCTCGCTTGCCCGCTGTACATGATCGGAGAGCATCCGGACCGCCCTCTCCTTTTCTTGGCCTACCTCGTGCCAACGGTAGATCTCTTCGCCAGTTATGAGGTCGGTTCCGTCGAGCACCACCGCGTAGAACGTGTCGCCGTCCTTGGCCAGCCGGCCCACCAGCGTTTGACCTTCGATGATGTCCTTCGCTGGCTTGGTCAGTCCGCCTTCGACAGTGAAAACGACGTCGACAAATGATGCACGCTCCTTGAGAGGCAGTGTTGAGATCTCGGCCCCCGTTGGCATCAACGCTCGCAGACGGGGCCAAAAGAGAATCCCCAAGGACCAGATCAGAAGTGGTAAAGCCCAGATCGGCAGCGTTTCCTGATCGACAGTGCCCGCAAGAACGACGGTGATAGAGAGCGTCGCTCCGGCGGCGATGAACCCTCCAACGAGCACAGTGTTCACCGATGTTCGCTCCATGTCGTTGGCGAGGAGGGCCGGAATGAAGAGAGCTGCCACTGGCAGGCCGGCGATCCCCAACATCCCGGGGGAGAGCTGTTCAGCGAGCTCTATCAGCAACCAGCTGAGGACCGATCCGAGCATGAGGACAACGGCAAACTTTCGTCGGCCGAACAAGATGATGTTCGGTTTGAGGGCGTACTCGACCACCAGATAGATGGCGATGGCCACGACGATGAAGAAGACCACATTCCACGGATGGATGACCGCCAGTCCCAGGTACATGGGCCCGATGAAACCACCCGACCGCAGCCGGTGATTGGCGTGAAGAGAGGCTGAGACGCCGGTGCTGATCAATGCCACGACGGGGAACCAGACGTCGCCTACCGGCAGCAAGCCACTGTCCACCGGAAGTGTCGCTTCGACCACTTGAGGAGCGAGCAACACGATGAGGAGGGCGGGAATTGCCGCCAGCGAGCCTGAAACCATTACTGCCACTGCTGTTCGCTTGGGCCCTTGACGGTTCATGTCGTACGCAATGAGCGCCGGGATCACATAGCCAATTGTGGTGAGCACCGGAAGTGTGGGGCCGGTAGCGAAGCCGAGCACTGGTCCAAGAACAAGAGAAAGCACCACAGACACCAGAATGTTCACGACGAATCTGGCCCGCCCGTACACCGCAGCAAAGCGAGGTAGCACCCGGGAGACGAGCAGGTAGGTGAGACCGGCGTTGATGGCGGTGGCGATCAACGCGACAGGGTCGAGCAGTTGGGCCCCGATATAGCCCGGCACGACGAGACTTCCCGTCGTCGTATGGGTTCGCTCGTACATCAGCACGCTGACGCCGATGCCGATGACAAACGTCATCCGTATGAGTTGAGCGTCGAATAATTGGACGTCGAGCACGAGCTAGCTAGCTCCCCGAGCTCTCGTGAAGCAGGAGTTCGCTTGTCTCGGCGTGCTCAAAGAATTCCATCAGTTCCTCGGCTTGCCGGGTGTGAATGTTCACCAATCCAGCGATGAGAACGTGAGGCGATCCTCTATCGAGAATCATTTCCTTCACGATCTCGTTCCAGGTCGGGTCTCGTTCATCACCGAGATTGAGGATCTTCGATTCTGGCCAGCCGTTGGCGAGCAGTCGGCTGGTGACCACTCGTTCATAGGCGCCAAAGGTCACAAGAAGGTCGAAGTCAAGGTCCCGTGCTGCAATGTCAGCGAACTGAAGCGCTCGCTGCTGTCGGTCGAGGCGGTTGTTGAGAATTCCGATGGTCACGGTGTCCTCCTCAGCCAGTCGATTTACTCGTTCGAGGACGGCAATGGTCGACTCTCGGTCGTTGACTGCGAACATGTTGGCCCAGGTCACCCGGACACCTTTGACCTCGGTGTTCTCGATCCGTAGCACTCCGGGATCGGGCTCGGCCGACCACATACCCCTCATGGCTACGTCCCGTGAGATCCCGAGATGTTCAGCGACGGCAAGGCCGAGGGAGACATTCTCCTCGAATTCGATGTAGCTGAAGCCACGCATGTCATCGAGGGTGACGGTGCTCGGATCGGTGACGATGAGCCGGCTTCCCCGCTTCTCCACTTCGGCTTCGATCACGGGGAGAATGTCTGGGTTCTGTTCTGATGTGACCATCAGCCCGTCCTTCGGGCAGGTGTTCAGGAGAGATCTGGCGATCTCGGGCAGGGTTTCACCCATTACATCCTGATGATCCTCCCGGACGTTCGTAAGACATCCGATGTGGGATCGGACGATCTGTCGTTCGCAGACCCGCTGATAGTCAGGGTTGATGGCCATGCACTCGATCACCAAGGCATCCACGTCGTCGACAACCCACTCTTTGATGATCTCCAGTTGTTCGAGGATTGTTGCCGGACCGGTGCGAACGATTGGATGGTCCACGCCGTGACGGTCGATGACCACGGCCGCCGATCCCGTTGTCTTGGCAATTGGCGTATGCCCGGCTTCTCGCAGGATGCCGGCCATGAGCCTGGACACCGAAGACTTGCCCCGGATCCCGTTGACGTGGATCCGAACGTCGAGGGCATCAACTCGCTGTCGGTGAGCTCGGGTTTTGATGGTCCAGCGAATTAGCGGGACGGTCAACGCAATAAGAGCGACCAGTAGCTCGACCATTGGCGGTCAGTGTCCGCTGGCGGCGACGTCGTCGTTCGATCGGGCTCGCTTCAGCCACCAGATGGCGACCACAGCGGCCACGATGAAGGCAAGAGTGAGAGCAACCGCTCGGCGCCGATCTCGCTCCGGTTCGCGGGCTGCTTCGATTCGGGCCGCCTGCTCGATCAACCAGTCGTCATATTCGGCTGGTGACGGACCGACGACTCGACCATCGTCGTCGAACGCCAATCGGGCTGGTACATCGCCGACTCGGCGAACATCGTCTCGACCAACGAGGGCGTAGGGAGTTTCAATATCGTTGACTTCCGACGACATCGCCGCTTCTACGGCTCGGAGGGAGTCGGTGTTGGTTCCGCCGGTGAAGGCGAGAAACACTCGACCTGTCTCGAACGGTGAGGGCTTGGCTGCCACCAGACCAACCTGATTGTCGACGTCGAGATACGGCACCGAGTCGAGAAGTTCGCGATTCTGGGCGGCGCCACTCACCACGACATGGCGCGCGGTGTCCACCATGCTGTCGGTCGTCAGGCGAGGAGAGCCGCCCTGGGACCGATCAGCTAGCCGAGAGATGACTTCGACCGCAACGGCGAGGTCGGCCGATCGATAGTCGTCGACGACGGCCACATCGGTCTGTTCGAAGTCAACAACGGTGGCGAGAGCGAACCGGGCATCTTCTACGCCGATTTCGACGGGCACGGGACGGCTTGGCGTTTCGACCCCGATGCCGCTGTTGTTCGAAACGGCAAGCCAGTTGGTGCCGCTGGCGCCACCGGCACCACAAGCACTTACGTCGCTTCCGAGTTCGATCCGTAGCTTCAGGAAGTTCAAACCTGGGCGGAGGTCGGCCGGGGTCACGGTATGAAGCACCTTCAACTGGCCGCTGGCATCGACGACGGAGACAATCTCCTCGGCGCTGCCGTTTATCTGCACCGACACCGTGGCCCCCTGGTCGGCCAAGGCAGGAGCGTGGGTTGCATACAACGCCAGGGTGGCAGAGTCTGGCGGCACGCCGGCAGGGAGATGGAGGCGGTAGACCAAAGCTTGGCTACCAAGACCACGAAGGGTGCGGTCGTCGTAGCCGGCGTCGCTGAAGGTGAATACCTCGTCGGCCGAGCGCATCAGGGCGGCTGGAACTTCGCTTTCGAGAACAACCGAAGCGTGCATGAAGGTCAACCGGTCGGCATCGGCCAAAGCATCGGCCATGGCAACCAATGACTCG
>CALHBU010000060.1 GCA_937930655.1 uncultured Acidimicrobiales bacterium
CATGGCGGGGTCGCCGAGTTTTCCGGGCAGGACTGGTTGGGTCGTCATGACCTGAGTCTTACCCCGAGACGGAGGGCCCGCCAGCGCTACGGAGAATCAGGTGTGAGACGCTCTCATTTAGGCGTGAGACGCGACCCACGCATCTTCTTCACCCGGCTCAGGCAGCACGGCTCCACCCTCCATGATCCACGAGGCCGGCGTCTCCTGGGTGGTCATCGATACCTGATCGGTTTGGGCACCGACGGTGTCGGCCACCACCGTCGTCATCTGCGAGACCAGGCTGTCGGTCAACTCCTGTGGCCGGCCGGCTCGGACGCCACCGTGAATGGCAAACGGGGTTTCAGACCATCGGGGCTGCTTCTCATGGAACATCACGTGAACAAACGTGGGTGGCGCGGTGGTCAGCGAGCAATGAATGTCGGTGAATGCGGCCGCAATGGAGGACCGCTGGCCGTCATCAAGTGTTCCCTCGGGGGTGTAGCATTGGTACATCGGCATGGTCTTGGCTCCTAGCTGTCGCGGCGGCCATCTGAGGCCACCACCATGATGTCATTAAAATCCTTGTCGAGCGCCGTGGCCGCCATCCGTCCGATGGCATCCATCAGCTCAGCCCGCTGGTCCTGGGTTGTTCCATCAGGCACCGTGCCAGACAGAACGGTGGCCTGCGATGGGGTTGCGGCAGTGAACCATTGACCTTCGGCAACCTCGATGAACTCGACCCACATATCACCGGGTTGGGTCTTGAAACGATCGGCCTCGATGGTGGTGAGACCCGACGTAAGGGCCTCACGTTGTTGGTCGGAGACCGGGGTGCTCGACAAACAGCGGTAGCGGGGCATGGACTGAGTTTGGTCGCAGCTGGCACCGGCAGGCAACAATGAGCGCCATGGGAGACAGCGGTTACCGCTCACTCGTCGACCCCGAAGGGGGCATCGTCGACCGAAGTATTTTCGTTGACGATCAGATTTTCAACGACGAACAGGAAGCGGTGTTCACCCGGGCCTGGCTGTTTGTGGCCCACGAGACGCAGATCCCCAACCCCGGCGACTTCTTCGTGTCCCGCATGGGAACCGAGTCCGTCATTGTCTCCCGGGACCGGGAATCGAAGATCCATGTGTTCCTCAACAGTTGTCGCCATCGGGGGATGAAGGTCTGCCGCTACGACGAAGGCAACACCACCTCCTTCACCTGCCCCTACCACGCCTGGCAGTATGGGAGCGACGGCCGGTTGCTCGGAGTCCCCCAGAATCTCACCCTCTATCCCGACCTGGACAAGAGCCAGTGGCCACTGGTCGAAGTGCCCCAGATGGAGAACTACAAGGGTTCGATCTGGGCTACCTGGGATGCTGACGCCCCTCCCTTCTTGGATTATCTAGGCGACGCCAAGCTGCACCTCGACCTCACCCTTGATGGTCGCGACGGCAGCGAGGGAGGCTCGGAGATCATTGCCGGCGTCCACAAGTGGATTATCCCCTGCAACTGGAAGTTCCCGGCCGAGAACTTCCTGGGCGACACCTATCACAACATCAGTCACGAGTCGGTCGACCTCATCGGCATCGGACCCAGTGCGGCGGCTGGGCAGAAGGGCCGCCGAGACGCCGACATCGCCGAGTATCAGCACGTCTGGGCCGCGTTCGAAGGGGGCCACGGCGTGCATTCGGCGCTTCGTCCCGCCGAGCTTGGCTACCAGCCAACCTTCCGGGACCACCCGGCCGTCGAGGAGTACTACCGAAAGTGCTTCGAAAGCCGGGAGAAGCGCCTGGGTGACGCAGCCCGGTTGGTGCCATTTGTCGGAACACTTTTTCCCAACACCAGCTATCACGGCGGTCAGCCGCGGGCACTTTGTGTCTGGCATCCCCACGGGCCGACCTCGACCGAGGTTTGGCGTTTCTTCCTAGTCGATGCCGATGCCCCGGACGAAGTGAAGGAACTCCTGCGCAAGTACTACATGCGCTACTCGGGGCCGGCCGGCATGACCGAGCAGGACGACATGGAAAATTGGAACTACGCCACCGCCGGCTCTATGGGGCCCGTGGCCCGCCGTCACCCGTTCAACTATCAGCAATCGATGCATGCCAGCAGCTGGGAAGGCCCGGTTGCCGGCCAAGTCTCGACCCAGATCTCCGAGCAGAACCCTCGTCGGTACTACGAAGCGTGGGCCGCCTACATGGACGGCCAGAGCTGGGACCAGATCTACTCCCTGGGCCAGCAGGCCCGAGGAAACGGCCGGTGAGCGGGCTGGTGGTTGTGGTCACCGGAGCCGCCGGTGGCATCGGAGCCGGAATCGTCGAGGTCCTCCGACACCAAGGGCATGTAGTGGTCGGGACCGATCAGGAGAGCCAGGAGTCGGAGGTGGTCGGCTGCGATCTCCGCTCGACCGAGCAGGTCGATGCTCTCGTCGCCGGAGTGATCACCGATCATGGTCGGCTCGATGGCCTGGTGAACAACGCCGCCGTTGGGCCCTTGGGAACCGTGACCGAGACCGACGACGACACGCTCGACCAGATCATCGACGTCAACGTCAAAGGGGCGTTTCGCATGGCCCGGGCTGCCCTGCGACACATGGTTACTCGTGGCGAGGGCAGCATTGTCAACATCGGATCGGGGGCTGGTCACGGCAAACCCAACATGGCGGCCTACGCCGCCAGCAAGGCCGCGGTGCACGCGCTCTCGGCTTCGATGGCCTACGACCATTTCCACCACGGCATTCGGGTCAACACGGTGATCCCGGGCGGCGGTGGCATCGTGAGCGGCATCTCGCTGGGACGGTTTGGCGGTACCGCCGACGACTATCTGGCCCTCCCCCATGCTGGTTCGGTGGCCGACCGACCAGTCCAACCGACCGATGTTGGCGAAACCGTGGCCTTCCTTCTCAGCCCAGCCGCCGCCACCATCTCGGGCACCATCATTGATGTCGGGTGTATGGCCAATCAGGGTGGCCCCCTCCCCCGCCCGGCGGGAGCAGGCAAATGAACCAACTGCCACGAACATCGGCCTTCTTTGCGCTTCAGGCAGAGGTAGCCGACGTGCTCTCGACCGAGGCTCACCTGCTCGACGATCGCCAGTACAACGAGTGGCTCGACTTCCTGGCCGAGGACATCGTGTACTTCGTGCCCATGCAGCGGAACGTCGAGGTCGGCACCCACGCCGAGCGTGAGACCACCCGCGAGGGCAAGGACATGCACTGGTTCGAGGACGACAAATGGACCCTCACCAAGCGGGTCGAGCAGATTCTCACCGGTGTGCATTGGGCCGAGGAGCCCTACAGCCGGGTCACCCACCTCACCACCAACACCCAGATTGTGACCGCCGAGCCGTCCGTCGACGACGCCACCATCGTCGAAGCTCGCAGCCGGTTCATCGTTTACCAGAATCGTGTTGAGTACGAGGAGTACTACTTCGTCGGCAAGCGAACCGACACCCTCCGACGAGTCGACACCGAGATCGGGTGGGAACTGGTGCGACGCGACGTCACCCTCGATCAGAACGTGCTGCTGGCCAAGAACCTCACGGTTTTTCTGTAGGCCTGTCTTCGATCAAACCGGTTCCGGTCTCGTTCGGTCGGCGAGGGCGCGACCCTCGGCGAGTCGCCGGACCCTCCGGAACGTCTCGACCCAGCCACACGTCGTGGCGACACTTCTCGCAGTAGGCCGACGCGTGGAGATCACCCAGATCGAGCACCAGGGTGACGGCAAGGCAATCGCAGCTCTGCTCAGGCTGCTCGTACATGTCCCCTGCGTTTGTCCGACGATGCAACCATGATCAGGCCGCCGGGTATGGCGCCAGCGGCCAAACCACCGAGTGTCGGCACAGCTACCAGGAGAATTGGAACAGCAACATGGCACGGGTTGCCCTCGTCGATGGTGCCGTCTTCGAGTTCGACATCCATCCCGGCGTGCATACACATAGCGGTTGCCAGGAGGGCACCAAAGGCGAAGCCGACGAGGGCCCCGACGAACGCACCGATAACCAACACGATGCCGCCGATGACGCGCCCCTGGTTCACGTCGTTACCGTCGGCACTTCCACCGGCCCTCTGAACACCACCGTTTCCCGCCATTCGATCTGATCGGTGGCGAGGGTCAGGGTCGGGTACCGCTGGGCCAGACTCCTGAACAAGATGGTGAGCTCCATGCGGGCCAGGGCAGCTCCGAGACAATGGTGGTGACCGAAGCTGAAGGCCAACGCCGAGCTGTCCCGTCGTTTGATATCGAACCGATCGGGATCGGGGAACTGGGCGGGGTCCCGGTTGGCGGCGGCCAACAACGGGTTCACGGCATCACCGGCGGCGATGGGGACACCGGCAATGTCGGTGTCTTCCAGTGCGATCTCCCAGCTTTGCAGCACCGGTGGATCGAATCGGAGGGTCTCCTCGGCCGCGTCGGCAGCCCGAGCCGGGTCGTTGACCAGGATCTCGAACTGCTGGCGGTTCTCCAGCATGGCCACCAACCCACTCCCGACCGAGTCCCGTGTGGTCTGGTGACCGGCCGAGAACAGGAAAATGGTGTTCGAGATCAGCTCGTGGCGGTCGACCCCGGCATCGTGGACCAGCGCAGACAACAGATCGTCGCCGGGATTGCGTAGCCGCTCATCGACCAACGCCTCCATCAGTTCCCACTCCTCGGCCAGTGCTTCGGTGGCATCGGCCCGCTGTTCGTCGGTGACCTGCGGCGAGATCAGGTGGGCGATGCGTTGCGTCCATCCGTCGAAGAGCGAACGGTCGGCCTCCGGAATGCCCAGCAGCTCGCAGATGACAAGCGATGGCACAGGGTGGGCCAACGCTTCGAGAACATCGAATGGCTCGGTGGGGTCGACCTTGTCGAGCAGATCGGAAGCCACCCGCTCGATGAAGGGCCGAAGCTCCTCGATGCGCCGGGGCGAAAAGGACTTGGCGAACGTACCCCGAATGCGAGCGTGGTCGTCACGGTCCAGATAGGTCAGCCTGGTGACGACGTAGTCAAGGGCCGGGCCATCGCCCAGCGACTGGCCATAGAGGGCCCGAAAGGTGTCCTGGACCCGACCGAACTCGGGCGACCGGAGCACATGTTGGCAGTCGTCATAGCGGAACAACCACCACGCCGACTCGCCCCGATGCACCGGGTCGGTCTGACGCATGTGGTGGTAGGTGGGCCAAGGATTGGCTCGAAGTTCCGGAGCGGAAAAGTCGAAGGGAAGGACCGGTTGATCAGTCATCCTCTTCATCATCGTCGTCGGAGGCAACAGCGTCGAGAACGTCGGGGTCGGGGCCCTTCAGTTCGGCCTCCCGTTTGGCCAATTCGGCCTCCCGTTCGAGGAGCTTGCGTTCCCGTATGGCCAGTGGATCTTCGGCCTGAAGAGAGGTGGGCAGGCTTCCTGACGAACTCGATCGCCACGAGTCTGAATCCTCGATGCCTTGCACCCGGGTTCGAGCCGTGCGGTCAGGGTCGTACTCGTACGGCAATCGCCGCCGGCCACCAAGCGACATGCCTGCACCTTCTGGTCGGCCAAGAACGACCCAGGCCATGCCCCCGACCATCGGAAAGAAGATCACGAGGAACAGCCAGGTTCCCTTTGGCAGGTTGCGCACCAAGATGCTGTCGGTGGAGATGAGATCGAAGATGCAAAAGAGCCAGAACATCAGCAACAGGGCACCGGTGGCCCCGGGAAGAATGACGGCAACGGTGGCGCCGTTCGTCATGATCCCGCTGTTCATGATGTCGCTCACCATCCCATTACTAGTAGCGCTGAATCGCTGCTTTGGCCAGAGTCATACGGCACGTGGTGGAGTGGCGGGCCCGCCCTTGGCCACGTCGTCGGCCTCGATGAGGGCATCCATCATCCGTTCGACCATCTCAGCCTTTCTTGCCTTGTCGGCCCGCTGAAGGTCCTCCCGTTCCTCAGGATCAGCGGCCAGGTCGTACAACATCTCGCCACCGTCGCTGTTGCGGGTGTACTTGAGACCATCGGCGGTCAGGATGGTTCGGGTTTTGGTTGGTACCGGGTTGCGAGGCATGTACTCCGAGGCCGGTAGGTCGTCTTCGATGAGCGCGACCTCTCGCACCGAGTCTGCTCCGTCCTCGACCACTGGCCGAAGGGAACGACCCTGAATGCCGTAGTACGGCTCGAGACCGCACAGATCGATGAGGGTCGGTGCCAAGTCGAGGGTGCTGGCCAGCGACGACGAGCGTTGCGCCGACTGTCCGGGGGCGACGACAACCATGGGCACCTGAAGCGTTCCCCGAAAGTGCATGAAGCCCTTCAGCATCAATCCGTGGTCGCCCATCATGTCGCCGTGGTCGGACGTGAAAACCACGATGGTGTTGTCGGTCTGGCCGGTCTGTTCCAGTGCAGCCATAATGCGACCAATTCCGTCATCGATCATCTCCACCATGCCGTACGTGGCGGCGGTGGCCTCCCGGACCATGTCGTGGTCACCCGCCACTCCGCAGGGCTGAACCCAGAACCGCTGCTTGGACGGGTGAAGCTTCTGCACCTGTCGGAGGTAGTCCGGGGCGTTGGGTAGTGAGTCATCGATAGTCGGCGATACCTCCATGTCGGCCGGGTCGTGACGGTCGAACCACTCCCCCGGTGGCGTCATCGGATGATGAGGATCGGGAAACGAAGCCATGACCATCCATGGCTCAGCTGCTTCTTCCTCAATGAAGGCGATGGTTCGATCGGTCACGAACTCGGTGGAGTGAACCTCGGCTTCGTACGGTGGTTCGTACACCTGCCACCAGCGGTCCGACCGCCGACGTCCCGGTGCGTCGGGCACCTGGAGACCTTGGAGATCCTCCATTGTTGCCCCCTTGTCCAGGGCCCACTGCAGATGGTGGCCAGACACCCGGGCACCGTGGTCGATCGACAGCTCGATGTGACCAAAGCCGTAGAAGTCCTCGGGATCGTCGAAGCCATTGAGGTAACGCTCCTGATCCTCGACGGTGTCCCAACCGTCGGGCAACGAAGGCAACTGAACGGGTGCCAGCTCGTTGGGGTTCATGGAGTCGCGGCTCATGCCGTGCTGGAGATGCGACTTGCCGATGAGGGCCGTGCGGTAACCGGCAGCCCGCAGAACCCGCACATAGGTGTTCACGTTGGGGTCGAGCGACCGGTCGTTGAAAACCACGCCATGGGCGGTGGGGAGCCGACCGGTCATCATGGTCGAACGGTTGGGCATACAGACCGGGTTGGCCACCCAGGCGTTGTCGAACACCGTGCCCCGGGCGGCCAGCGTGTCGAGATGAGGGGTGCGGACGATCTGGTTGCCCATGAAACCGTTGTGGTCGGCCCGTTGCTGATCGGTGCAGATGAACAGGACGTTTGGCCGCGAGGCTGGTGCGGTCACCGCAGTGCCTCCTCGGCATCGATACTGCCGAGGAACTCGATGAGCTCGGCGTTCACCAGGTCCGATGCCTCCTGTTGCACCCAATGACCGGAACCGGGTGCGATGACCGACTTGTACAGATTTGGGATGGTGGTTTTGAAGTTCTCGATGGCTTTGGCTCCCCACATGGTGGGGCCGTCCTTCTCGCCACCGAGGAACAGCGTGGGTTGGGTGATCGATGCTCCGTCCCACGCAGCCAGGTCGGCCCAATCCCGGTCGGCGCAGCGGTAACGGTTGAGACCACCGGTCAGTCCCGTGCGCTCAAATTCAGCCAGGTAGAAGGTGAAGTCCTCGGCCGTCAACCACTCGGGAAGGATCGGTGCATCGGGCCAGCCGTCGGGCCAGGCGAATCGATCGACAAGTTTCCCCGTAGGTCCGACATGAACCATCGATCCCCGGCCATCACCGGTAGGCGCGTCACCAGAGGCGGAGAAGTAGAAGCCCATCAACCAGCGGGCCAGGTCGGCTTCGATCTCGGTTTCGGCCCGGCCCAGCTCCTGGAAATACTCGATATAGAACTCCTCGTTGCCTCCGAGCAGCCGGAACTGGTCGCTGGGGCGGAATCCGCTTCGGGGGCTGTAAGGAACGCTCAGAATGCCGAGGCCGGTGAAGACATCGGGACGGAGAAGGGCTGAGTTCCATGAGATGGGGCTTCCCCAGTCATGACCGACGATGACCGCTGTCTCGTAGCCCAGGGCCTTGACAACGCCGACGTTGTCCCCGACCAGGCTGACCATTCGATAGTCCTCGACGCTGCGAGGGGCCGCCGAGGCGCCATAGCCCCGCACATCAATGGCGGCTGCCCGGTAGCCGGCGGCAGCCAGGGCTGGCAACTGATGCCGCCACGAGTACCACGATTCAGGAAATCCGTGAACGAAGAGGACCAACGGTCCTTCGCCCATCTCGGCCACATGGATCCGAGTGCCGAGGGCATCGACGGTGTGGTGATGAATCGAGGGATCGGCAGCGGCCATCCCGCCAGTCAAGTCCAAGCCGTGGGCCGGGGCGAGTTGTTCCGCTAGCGGCGTTTCAGTAGCTGAGCCCCCATCGTCGGTTGATTTCCCGCTCGACACATTCCAACCGGAAGGCGGCGGCCGGGCTCAGTTCGCCGTCTCGCATCAGGTCATGGACCAGCGATGCTTCGATTTGCTGAAGCTCGGAGGTGGTGAGCTCGACGGTCAGGTCTCCCTCGAGAACAATGTCGTCGTCCTCCCGGAAGACGGTGGTGGGTCGGACAACGGCGATCATGCTGCCATCGCCTTGACTTCGAAGGCGGTTTCGACCGAGGCCAGGGCGCCGAGCACGATGTCTTCGAACTCACCGTCGATGGGTCCGAGGGCACGAAGATCGTCGATGACTTCACCGATGAGCAGTTGAAGATCCTGATCGTCAGTCTGCCGGTAGAGGTCCAGCAGCCAGTCAACACAGCGGTCGAATGACAGGAAGGAGGCGCTCTCCTCGTCGATTGCAGCGCCCCAGAAGGCTTCGCTGCTGTGGGTTGGTGTCATCAGTGCAGTCATTTTCTTGTCCCTCACGGTTGGTCGGTGTTGGTTGGTTGGGCCGACGTGTTGGTGTTGAACAAGACAGTAGAAAGCTGGTCGCGTTCTCTGAACGGGGATTCCCCCCGAGTGTTCCCCCCTCGTTAGGGGGTTCGAGCAAACCGGTAACCTCACACCCTCATGACTTCCTTGCCCTCGAGCGCCCAGCGAGTAGTCGACGCCGCCACCGCCAACGGTCTTACCTGCGAACTCAGCGAGTTCCCGGATGGAACCCGAACGGCTGAAGATGCAGCCGCGGCCGTCGGCTGCAACACAGCCCAGATCGTGAAGTCGATGATCTTCGATGCCGACGGTGAGCTCGTTCTGGCCCTCACCAGCGGCACCAACCGGGTCGATGGCGACAAGTTGGCCGCGCTGGCCGGAGTCGACAAGTGCAGTCGAGCCGATATCGACGATGTCCGGCGCCATACCGGGTACGCCATCGGCGGGGTGCCACCGTTCGGCCATGACAACCCGGTTCGAACGTGGATCGACCCGCTCCTCCTCACCTTCGATCAGGTCTGGGGCGCGGCGGGCACGCCACGTCACGTCTTTCCGATAGCCCCCGCACACCTACTCCGAATCACCGGCGCCATCGAAGCCGACTTCTGTGCCTGAAGACAACGACAGCACCGGCCCACCCGATAACCAACCGGAAGTCGGCGTCGGACCCCACCCCGAACCATGGCCCACCGAAAATCACTATGACCCAGAGCTACTGCGGGACGGTGACCGCCGGAATGTGGTCGACCGCTATCGCTACTGGACGATGCCGGCCATCGTGGCCGACCTCGATCAGCGACGTCACCCGTTCCATGTAGCAATCGAGAACTGGCAACACGACCTGAACATCGGGACCGTAGTTCGCACCGCCAATGCCTTCTTGGCGGCGGAGATCCACATCGTCGGAAAGAAGCGCTGGAATCGTCGCGGGGCCATGGTTACCGACCGCTACCAGCACGTGCGCCACCACCCCGACGTTGACGACCTCGCAGCCTGGGCGGCCGACGCAACGCTGCCACTGATCGGCATCGACAATCTTCCTGGATCGACACCGCTCGAAGCCGACCCTCTGCCCCCGCGGTGCGTGCTGGTCTTCGGTCAGGAAGGGCCCGGTTTGTCCGATCAGATGCGACCGGTGTTGGCCCAGTGCCGGTCGATAGCTCAATACGGTTCGACCCGTTCCATCAACGCCGGGGTGGCGGCCGGGATTGCCATGCATGCCTGGATCTCAACCCACGCCGAACGGCCACCCGGCTGACGGCTTACTGCAGGCGGAACTCGATCCGGCGATTTGCTGCCTGATCGGCCTCGGTCTGTTCCGGTGCCACCCGAGGTCGTAGTGATCCGTAGCCAACTGCTACCAGGTCGATCTCGACGCCTCGATCCCGAAGTTCGGCGACAACCGTGGCCGCTCGCTCCTGACTGAGCTCCTGATTCAGGGCGTCTCCGCCCTGAGCATCGGTATGCCCACCAACCTCGATGGCTGCATTGGGAAACTGGCCGAGGATCTCCGCCACCTCGTCCAGGGTTGCCGCCGCGCTTGGGGTCACCGAGGCCTGTCCGATCTCGAACTCGATCGGCTCAGTGGTCAAGAGTTCATCCAGCAACAGCTCAATACGGGGCTGCTCGGTTTGCTCAAGCTCGACCAGTATCTGCAACGAGCTGATCGAGCCGTAGGTCTCCTCGATCTGCTGGATCAGGTCAGGGTCGCTCAACGAACCTGTGACAGTCACCGTGGTGAGCGGCGCTGCTTCGTCATCGACCACCAGGTCGTCGGTGTCGATCTGCTCGCTTCGGTAAAAGACGGCAGCCAGCTCCACCAATCGGTCGACGATTCCTTCGTCGCCGACCACACCACTGATCGTTGCGCTCGACCGGGTCACGGTAATGCTCGCCGTGCTGGCCGCAGCCGAGCTTTCGATCTCCAGTTGGTCAACCACGTCGGTCACACCATCGACGGCAAGGACCCGTTGCACCACAACATCGGCCGAAGCTCGGTCGGGAACCGTTCCGACAACAGTGACGGTCGAACCGTCAATCGAGGCGTCGACCGCAGGAAAGCCGGCAGCAACGATGTATTCCCGCACCTGCTCGATGCTCACCAACTCCACCGTGGTGGTCGAAGCCTCAGCCTCGGGCGTCGTGGTCGGCGGCGGCAGGGTGGTACGAATCACCTCTGGTTCGTCATACGGAGAACCGAAGCCAAAGTCCACATCGGGCGATCCACCAAAGAGGAAGGCCAGGCAGAACATCAACCCGCCCAGCGCCAGCGAGGGAAACCCGGCCGATCTCGACAACTCCTGGAATCGTTGGCGAGCCAGCGGCAGAAGCGGATCGCTGTGTTGACGAGGCTCGTCGCTCACGACTCGCCGGCAACCTGCCGGTTCCGACGCCAACGTCGGAAGAGCTGTTCGGCCACGGCGGCCAACAACAGCATCACCAGCAGATAGATGACCGCTTTGACAATGGTCCAAATCACCGCTGGTAGCGGACGTTCGGGCTCGGTGGTGAGCTCGGCCAGAAACGCTTCGGCCACCCGGTCAGGGGTGGGCTCACCGTCGGCCTTGTCCATCGCTCGAACAATCGCGTCCTCGTACTCTTCGACCACACTGGCGAAGACTCCACCGTCGGGACCAAACAGCAGGGCAATGTCCGCTTTGGCTGCCTGCCGAACACGAAGGGCAAACGCCTCGGCGTCCGGCTGGGGGTCGCGGGGTGCGATGATCACCATTTCGATGCCCTGCCGCTGCGCTTGCTCGACTACGGGAATGAGCAGGTTCTCGTCGATGGGCCCCACGCCGTTAGCGATATAGACACCGTCGACGGCAGTTTCGTCTACAACTTCGCTCGGCGTCTCGGCCTCAACCGGCCCCAGCCAGAGGAAGAGCCCGAGAAGGCCGAGCACGAACGCGCGACTGGTCAGGCGGGGAAGGAGAACCGACATCGGAGGAAGTCTCCCATGTCGGAGCCCTCAGAAGGCGTCTCCTCCCCGTGATCTGGCTCAACTGGTCGAGCCAGAACTACTTCTGAGTGTCAGCCCAGCATCCAGTCCCGGGCCTTGTCGTGCTCGACCTGGGCATGGAAGAACTCGTCGAAAAGGCGACCCTCTTCTTCTTCGTTCTCGTCTTCGACGCCGAAGTCACAGGCCTTGCCCGGCTTCAGTTCGCTAGCGAGGGCCTCTTTGGAGACGGTTTCCTTGCTACTGCTTTCGTTGGTGACGGTCGGCGCCGGATTCGCAGAATCCTCGCTCTGGTCGGCTTTGTCGGCCTTCTTGGCCTTCACCTTCTTCTCCTGAAGGAGGGCCAGTTCAAGCTTCAGGGCCTGGATGTTCAGCTCCAGATCGCTCTTCTCCGACATCAACCGCACTGCATCTTCTTTGAGCAGCATCAGTTCGTCGAGAATCTCTCCGACTTCCTGATGGATGTTGTTGCTCTCGATGGTGATGTCATCGATGATTTCGATCTCATCCTGCTTACGTCCGAGAAGCATCGCCACTTCCTTTTCAAGGTTGTCTCGTTGATTGGTCAGTTCGATTTGGTCTCGCTTGAGCACCTCGATCGCCGCCTCGGCAGCTATCGATGCCGGATCGGTCTTGCGCTCACGAGCGATCTCTTCCAGTTGCCGGAACGCGGCCAGCCGAGGGGCAGCCTTGTCAAAGATGCGCTGGTACTCCGCAACTTGAGCCCGCAGCTCGCGGATCTCAGCTGCAGCAGCTGGCTCAAGGTTTCGAGACTCTTCGGTTCCAGGTAGTACGACAGCCTCGTCAGCTGCCGCTTTCTCTTTGTGCACAGTGACCTCCCGTGCTCGTAATGGTCCTTTCGGCCCACTCGGTCACAATGTGAGATCAACGCTGAAAAAAGTCGACGATGCCCGCTCTCCCAACGGGGAAGCGGGTATCTCGAGAAAACTGGTTTCGTTAGACGCCGAGGTCGGGCGGCCTAGTGGCGCTTTCCGCTACAGAAGCGCCGAGAGCGATCAGTGACCGAACATCATGAGGAACTGCTCGAGCGATGAGGGCCGATACACGACGTTTTCCTGCCGGGTAGCACCCATTCCCTTGCTCGGTTCCGGCGAGTAGAGATGCCCCGGAAACAGCGTTGCCTGATCGGGCACCTTGGCCAACCGCTCGGTCAGCGATCGGTAGAGCTCGGCCGGATCCCCGCCGGGAAGGTCGGTGCGGCCACACCCATCGAGGAAAAGGGTGTCGCCGGAGATCAGATGATCATCGACGAGGAAGCACTGGCTTCCCGGCGTGTGGCCGGGGGTGTGGATGAGTTCGATGTCGATGTCGCCGACCTGCACAACATCACCGGAGGCGTGGGCCACCAACTGGTCGTCGCCAATGCCGGTGACCTTGGTGACGAACTCGGCTTCCGGGGCCTGCACGTGCACGGGGACGTTGATCTGTTCAAGAAGATCAGAGACACCATGGATGCTGTGCCCCATCATGTTTCCGCCCACATGGTCGGCGTGATAGTGGGTTGCCAGGACGCCGGTGAGGCGCATGCCGTCGGCATCGAGAATCGAAAGAATCGAACCGGTGTCATAGGCCGGGTCCACCACCACTGCCTCGCCGGTCGCATTGTCGCCAATGACGTAGGCGAAGTTCACCATTTGTTTCGCTATCGGGTCATCGGTTGCGAAGTCTCGCCCCGAGAGCAGCTGGCGGAAATAGAGCCGGTCATCCATGCCGTAACTCTAGGCTTGTCAGGGTGACCGATTCGACCCGCCGTATTGGCTTCCTCGGCCCCTACGGCACCTTCACCGAGCAGGCGCTGCGTAGTCAGCCCGACTTGGCCGACGACGAACTTGTCCCGATGCGCACTTTTGTCGATGTCTTGAGCGCCACCCAGAACGGCGATGTCGACCTCGGTTTCGTGGCCATCGAGAATGCCATCGAGGGGACGGTCAACGTCACGCTCGACACGCTGGCTTTCGACACCGACCTCAAGATTCAGCGCGAGGTCGTACTCGACATCACCATGAACCTCATGGCTCTTCCTGGCACCAGGCTGGAGGATCTCACCAGAATCTCCTCCCACCCGGTGGCCAACGCCCAGTGTCGGAGCTTCCTGCAGGCCAAGGTGCCCGACGTCGACGTCCAACCTGCTAATTCAACAGCCGAGGCTGCACAACAAGCGGCCGAACAGCCGAGCACAGCAGCTCTTGGGCCGGCCATTGCTGGTGAGACCTACGGCCTCGAGATCATTGCGGCTGACGTAGCAGATGTCTCCGACAACCAGACTCGCTTCATTGTCGTATCACCCGACGGCATCCCGGCCCCCACCGGCCACGACAAGTCGACCATGGTGCTCACCGCACGAGACGACAAGCCCGGTTCGCTGGTCGAAATTCTCCATGAGTTCTCGGCCCGCAATCTCAACCTGTCGAAGCTGACTTCCCGACCGGCTCGCACCCGTCTCGGGAGCTACTGCTTCATCGTCGACATGTACGGCCACATCGCCGACGACGTCGTGGCCAACTGCCTCCGCAATATTCATGCCAAGCACGCCGATGTGAAGTTTCTCGGCAGCTACCCGGCGGCCGGCGACACTTCTGGCCAGCAGCGGGAAGAGGCCAACGATGCGTGGGAAGAAGCCACCCGATGGATGACCTCACTCCGAGAGCAGATCGTCGAATGACGCTCGACGCCCAGCCTGAGCCCGATCTCCACTGCTCGGTCCAGACACGCCAGCTCGGCGAACAGTCCGCTGGTTCGGCCACTGCCGCCGATCACTTCCTGCTGATCGAGCTGCCGCTGCCCTGGCCAGCCAAGATCGAGAGCCACCCGATTGTGGCCGCCCTGCCCGAACCACCGGTCGACGAAAAGCTGCGGGTGCTGGCCATACGAGGAGCCGGCGACGAGCAGCGCAGCTCGCACCAGGTCATCAGTTACCGCCACACGCCGGGCACTCCATTCACTGGCTTCGTTGGTGGACAGGTCTCAGTAGGTTCTGCCGATCTAGCCGACACGCTGAAGGCCATCGTCGGCGGAAACACCGAACATCTGCAGCCCCTCACCGACACCACCGATGTCTTGCTGTGCACCCATGGCAGCCGCGATCGGTGTTGCGGTCAGTTTGGCACGCTCCTGTTTGCCGAGATGGCCCTCGAGGAGCGGCCTAACACCCGCTTTTGGCGGACCAGCCACACCGGCGGTCACCGTTTTGCTCCAACCGGCATCACCTTCCCCGATGGTCTGACCTGGTCCTTTCTCGATGCTCCGACGCTCGGTTCCATTCTTGATCGTTCGGTCGAACCGTCGGCCTTGGTCGAACACTTCCGGGGTTGTGCTGGCGTTGGCCCCCGGCCAGCTCAGATTGCCGATGCTGCCCTGTTCGAGCGGCGTGGTTGGTCGTGGCTGGACCAGCCACGGCAGATGACCGTTCGAACCTCAGTCGATGGCAACGAGGAAGCCGGTAACCACGAGGTGCTTCTCTCGGCCGGCGACGAACGAGTGATCGTCACGCTCAGCGACGGCGAGCCGCTGCCGGTCCCGGTTTGTACCGAGCCACTCGAGGCCTCGACCAAGTCCGCACCTCAGCTCGTCGTCAGCGGGATCGCAACGCATCACTGACATCGGGACCCGGGGACATCCCCCGTCCCCTAGTCGGACATGGGGGTGTTCCCCATCTCAGATTTTTGGCGCAGACTTACCCTCAAAACCTATGGAGGGAAGAAACATGAGAACCGGTTGCGTCGACGACTGTCTCGTCGGTTACAAGATCGAGGGCTACGAAAAGGTGGCCCTCGGCAATTGATCTGAAGGACCGAGTGACCGGCGGCGGGTTCTCCCTTGTTTCCGGGGAGAAGGCGGCGGTAGTACTAGGGCCCGATTGGGGTGAACGTTGGTGTTTCGGTTGGTTGCCGGATCACCCCAATCGGGCTCTACCTTCGGTTGATTCGGTGAAACCAACCAACACCGACCAACGGCCCTGGCGCTGCACCTGATCCACCCAGTAGTCCAACCCGACGTGGTCGGGCGGCCGGTCGAAGACCAGTTCGTAGAGTTGAGTGACGAACTGCCGGTTCGTCCGATCGCCGAATCGTTCCTGATACTCGACCGACGAACCGAGGGACGCGGCCAACTCGACAAGGCTGAGGCCACTGTCGGCCTGCGTCGACCAGTAGTAGGCACCACTGGCGTCGGGTTCCCTACCGAGGACTGCAAGGTAGAGACGGCGTACCTCGGGCTGAAGCAGGGTGAAGGCAAGGAGGTCCTGATTCTCCGGGCTCTGGCTGATTGCCACCAACTCGGCCGCCGTCATTCCTTCTACCAGGACACCGTCAGCGCCGAGAGCCAGCTGAGCTATGGCCTCCAGCGTGATACCTCGGCGACATTGCCCAATCCAGTGGGCCGACTCCTCAGCGGTCGGCAGCCGATCAAATGCTGCCAGGTACAGCCGAGCGATTTGGAATCGGGCGGCCTCGCCGCCGGGAACGACAGGCCAGAGAGGCTCACGAGTTGAACCGGCGGGCGAGGTTGGCGTCGGCAGGACCGGGATAAACCACCGGGGGTCGACGGGAACACCGGCGATACGCACTTCGAAGTGAAGATGAGGACCGGTTGATGCACCGGTCGAACCAATCCGACCGATGGTGCTGCCGGCAGTCACTTCATCGCCGACCTCCACATCCCGGACCGAAAGGTGAGCGTAGAGGGTGGCAAAACCGTCACCGTGATCGAGAGCGACGAGATGGCCATAGCCGCCTCGGTAGGCGGAGATGGCAACGGTGCCATCGGCCATGGCCCGGGCTGGGGCTCCCGATGGGGCGGCGGCGTCAAGTCCGTTGTGGAACCGCTGGCGGCGGTAGATGGGGTGCATCCGGTAGCCCCATTCGCCTCCGCCCGAGATCGGGCCAAGGCTGATGGGCTGGTCGATGAACCGGGAGAGATCGGTAGGAACGATGTAGGAGTCGACAACCAACTCTCGATAGACGGCGTCCTGCCGGAACGAGTGATCGAGGTGATCGGTCCTCTGAGTGGCGACGACCTGGGCGAACGTCTCAGGATCGGTGACAGTGTGTCGAACCCGGCATGTTATTTCAGCCGGCTGAGGAACGGCGTCGACCGACCCCGACCAGCCCAACTCGGACACGAATATGATGCCGGTCGCCACGAGACACATGGCGATGCGCCGCGACAACAGACCCGCTGTGACGCCCCGCCGGCGTCCTGGTTCCCACACGGAGCGTGACTCTAAGTCACGATGAGTGGAATTACTACTTCAAGTGACCTTCCCTTACTCACCGTGTCTTCATCGTGGTGCTCACCCTCGAACTGTTCGGCCCGGTTCGGCTCGTCTAGCGTCCAAGACATGGCCACTACGACCACCTTCACCGCCATCGCCGATCCGCCCGAGGTCCAAAAGGCCAACCCCATTCATGGGGACGCCGGCAAGGACTTCGGTTACGAGGGCGCCATCGTCGCTGGCATCTCGACCTACGGCTGGGCCGGCATGGCCATCATCGAAGAACTTGGCGACCAATGGCTGACCGATGGATGGTCGGAAACGTTCTACCGAGCCGGGGTGTACGTCGACGACCAGCTCACCACCACCATCGAGCCAGCTGACGCCACCAGTTGGAGCATCGACCAGACCAACAGCAACGGAACCATCACCGTCAACGGATCGTGCGGGCTCGGTCGGGCACCGTGGTTCGATGACTTCGATCTCCCAACTCGGCGTTCACCCGAGCCGGCCGTCGAGCGACCCCCTCGTCTCGATCCAAGCCAGGTGCCGACCTTCGAGGATTACCCACCAATGGCCGTCGACCTCAGCCGAGAGGTTGCGGTGTCATGGGCCACCGACCGCCTCGCCGACCCTGACCCCCGCTACGTCGATGGCGATACTCCGGTGGTGCATCCATCGTGGGTTCCGGGGCAGATGACGCCGCTGATCCGTCATTCCTACCGGTTCGGCATCGGCGTCCATGCCGTTGGTCGAGTCCAGCATCTCGCCCCCATCCACGCCGGTCAGACCGTCGTCGTCTCGGGGCGATGGACCGACGGCTGGGTCAAAAAGGGCCGCCAATGGTCCACCACCGACGCCGTCTTCGCAGCCGAAGACGGCACCGAGCTGGCCTACTGCCGCCAGACCGTCGTCTTTCTGGCCTAGTTGGAGCACGCGCCGCCGGGCCCGGGCCGTTACCGTCCCCTCATGCTCCAGATGCAGTCCAAGGTCAGCGAAGACGGCCAGCTCACGCTGACTCTTGTCGAAGTCGACACACCAACCCCACGACCGGGCGAGGTCCTCATCCGAGTCGAAGCGGCGCCCATCAACCCTTCCGATCTCGGTTTGTTGCTGGCCGGAGCCGACCTGGACACCATCGCCGGGGCAACGGTGGACGGTCAGCCCGCTATTACCGCAACCGTGCCCCCCGCCGCGTTACGGGGTCTGGGCGGACGCATCGGTGAATCACTTCCCTGCGGCAACGAAGGAGCTGGTGTTGTTGTCGACGCCGGCTCAGACCCCGAGGCTCAAGCCCTCATGGGCCGCACGGTGGCGGTCCTGGGTGGTGCCATGTACGCCGAGTACCGGGCCATGCCGGCCGCCCAGTGTTTGGTG
Source organism: uncultured Acidimicrobiales bacterium (assembly GCA_937930655.1). Classification (GTDB taxonomy): domain Bacteria; phylum Actinomycetota; class Acidimicrobiia; order Acidimicrobiales; family SZUA-35; genus JAHECQ01. The sequence goes on from CALHBU010000060.1 coordinate 18,474, forward strand.
GTTGACGACGATGCCACCCCGATCGAGGCTGCCTCGTGCTTCGTCAACCCACTCACCGCGCTGGCCATGGTCGACACCATGCGGCACGACAGCCACTCGGCCATCGTCCACACCGCAGCGGCATCGAACCTTGGCCAGATGCTGGTGAAGATCTGCCAGGCCGACGGCGTCGATCTGGTCAACATCGTTCGACGGCCCGAACAAGCCGAGCTGCTCCGATCCCTCGGCGCGGTCCACGTCTGCGACTCGAGTTCCGCCAGCTTCCATGACGATCTGGTGAGCGCGCTCACGGCCACCAAAGCCACCGTGGCATTCGACGCCACTGGCGGCGGAACGCTGGCCAACCAAATCCTTGTGGCCATGGAAGCGGCAGCCAGCGCCGATCCTTCGGCGCCGTACAGCCGCTACGGGTCAACCACCCACAAGCAGGTTTACGTCTACGGCGGTCTCGACCGCAGCGCCACCGAACTCACCCGCTCCTACGGCATGGCATGGGGCATCGGCGGCTTTCTTCTGCCGAACTTCCTGGCCAAGGTCGGTCCAGAACGAGGCCAGGAGCTGCGTCAGCGGGTGGCCGACGAGCTCAAGACCACCTTCGCCAGCAGCTACACAAAGCAGGTGAATCTGGCGGCGTCACTCGATCCGGCCGAGGTCGAGGTCTATAGCCGCCAGGCCACCGGCGAGAAGTACCTCATCACCCCGGCCGCCTGAGCCACCCAGGTCGGCGGCCCGAAGGGCTGGAAACCTAACCGGGGGCTGCGGCTAGGTTGGCGACATGAAAGCTGTCGTCTGCAAAGAGTTCGGACCGCCTGAGAATCTCGTCCTCGAAGAGGTCGACGATCTACAACCCAGCGAGGGCGAGGTCCTCATCGACGTGAAGGCGGTGCCGGTGACCTTCCCCGACACGCTCATGCTCGAGGACAAGTACCAGTTCAAGGTGCCGCTGCCTTACATCCCCGGCGGCGAGGTATCGGGTGTAATTTCCGCCATAGGTGACGGCGTTAACGACCGCACGGTCGGCGAACGGGTGGTCGCCTCGGTTGGCGTTTCCGGCGGCTTTGCCGAGCAAGCGGTGGCCAAGGCTCGAGATGCCAGGGTGCTACCCGACTCGGTGGGCTTCGCTGAATCCACCGGCCTTGGTTACGCCTATGGCACCACCTATTACGGACTCAAGCACCGGGCTCAGATGCAGGAGGGCGAAACCCTTCTGATCCTCGGGGCTGGTGGCCATCTGGGCATGACGGCCATCGAAATCGGCAAACTCATGGGGGCCAAGGTCATCGCCGCCGCATCCACGTCGGAGAAGCTCGATCTGTGTCGGCAGTTCGGCGCTGACGAAACAATCAACTACGCCGAGGAAAACCTCAAGGACCGGGCCAAGGAACTCACCGACGGCAAAGGCTGCGACGTCATCTACGACCCGGTCGGCGGCGACTACGCCGAACAGGCCATCCGAGCATCGGCGTGGGGAGCCAGGTTCCTCGTCGTCGGCTTCACCGCCGGTATTCCCAGCGTGCCGCTCAATCTCACGCTGCTCAAGAGCTGCTCGATCGTCGGCGTGTTCTATGGCGCCATGATGACCAACGAGCCCGAGCTGGGTCAGCAGGTCATGCAGGACCTCCTCGACATGACGGCCAGCGGTCAACTCAAGCCCCACATCTCTGAGCGCTACACCCTCGACAATGCGGCAGTGGGGCTCCGGGAGATGATGGACCGCAAGACCATCGGCAAGATCGTGATCGAGCCATGAGTCGACCGGCCGCAACGCCCGGGGCCAGGATGAACTATCTCATCAAGGGCCGCCAGGAAACCGGCCGGGAAGAGCTGGTTGCCCACTGGTTCGCCAACCACATGCCGGCCGTCATCAAGGGCCAGGAGACGGCGGCGGCCAAGGGCCGCATGCACGCCTCCCGCTACATCGCAACTCTCTACGACGCCGACCGCGACGGCAACCGCCCCTGGGACGGTGTGGCCCAACTGTGGTGGGAGCAACCTCTGCCCCGTCCCGACCAACCGCACGGCACTGAGCCAACCGACAGTTTTCAGGAACGGGCCGAGACCTATATCCCGTGGGCCACGACCGAGTACGTCGTCATCGACGGCAGCGATCGCTTGCCGGTCAATCCGCTCACCCTCAACCCTCCGTTCCCGACCACTCGTAGCGGCTTCCACAAGGTGACCTCCCTCGTCGCCGCCCAGGAGGGGGTCGACTACGAGGCGTTCTATGCGCACTGGCTCGACGTACATGTTCCCAATGTGAAGAGCGTGATGGAGAAGGTCGGCGGGTGGCGGTACGTGGTGGCCCAAAGCGTCGACCCGGCCAACGAGCAATACGCCGGTATGGCCGAGCTGTACTTCGACGATGCCTCGGGTTGGAAGGAGTTCGTCTCGGCCTTCGAGCCCGATGGCCTCGAGCAATGGACAGCTCCGGCTAATGGGGCGTTCCTCACCTCGACCACCGAGATGGTCGGCATCCCGTGACCGAAGGGTCGAGCCCGGTAGCCGATGTCGACGCGGTGGTGGTCGGAGCCGGCTTCGCCGGTCTCTACCTGCTGCATCGACTTCGCCAGAAGGGGTTCACGGCCCGAGGGTTCGAGTCTGGCGGCGACGTCGGCGGCACCTGGTATTGGAACCGTTATCCCGGTTGCCGATGCGACATCGAGAGCGTCCAGTACTCCTACCAGTTCTCCGACGAGCTCCAACAGGAATGGACCTGGTCCGAACGCTACGCCTCCCAGCCTGAGCTGTTGGCCTACATCGAGCATGTGGCCGACCGGTTCGATCTCCGGCGCGACATCACCTTCGAGACCAGGGTGGCCAGCGCCACCTTCGACGACGACACCCATTTGTGGACCATCGTCACCACCGATCGGGAAGGCGAGGAAGAGACGGTGCGTTCGCGCTTCTTCCTGCTTGGCTCGGGCGTGCTCTCGACCACCAGCATCCCCGATTTCCCCAACCGGGATGACTTCGAGGGCGACACCTTCCACACCGGCCGTTGGCCCCATGAGCCAGTGGACTTCTCCGGCAAGCGAGTGGGAGTCATTGGCACCGGCTCATCAGGTATCCAGTCGATTCCGCTGTTGGCCGAGCAAGCCGAGCATCTCTACGTCTTTCAACGAACCCCCAACTATGTGGTGCCGGCCAGAAACCGGCCGCTGACCGCCGACGAGGTGGCCGAACTCAAGGCCGACTACGCCGGTTTCCGGGCCCGCCAGTGGGAGCGGCCATCGGCCTTCCTTTTTCCGTTCAACCCCGACTCCGCTCTCTCAGTCAGCGACCAAGAGCGGTTCGAGCAGTTCGAACGGCAGTGGGACATCGGGGGTTTGCCGTTCCTCGGCGCCTTCGGCGACCTGTTGCTCAACGCCGAGTCCAACCGACTGGTCACCGAGTACTGGCAGGCCAAGGTACGAGAAGTGGTCGACGACCCGGCCATCGCTGAGCTGCTGATCCCCAAGGGGGACATCTTCGGCGGTAAGCGGTTGTGCGCCGGCACCAACTATCTCGAGACCTACAACCGTTCCGACGTCACCCTGGTCGATGTCAGCGGTGCGGCTGAGGGGGCCGCGGGGATCGAGTACTTCACCTCAACCGGTCTGCAGGCCGCTGGACAGCACTACGAGCTTGATGCGGTGGTGTTCGCCACCGGCTTCGACGCCATGACCGGCAGCGTGGTGGCCATGGACATCACCGGTCCCGACGGCACAACCATCAAACAACAGTGGAGCAACGGGGCCGACACCTACCTGGGTATGGCAGTGCATGGCTTCCCTAATCTGTTCAACACCCAGGGCCCGGGTGGGCCGGGGGTGTTCGTCACCATGGTCACCGGCATCGAGCATCAGAGCGACTGGATCGTCGACTGCATGTCGTACATGCGGGACAGCGGCTACACCCGTCTCGAAGCCACCGCTGAAGCCCAGGAGAACTGGGTCAACGTTGTCGACGAGGCGGCCGCTCAGTCCCTACGGCCGAAGTCGGACTCCTGGTACACCGGTGCCAACATCCCCGGCAAGCACCAGAAGTTCATGCCCTACATCGGCGGCTTCCCGGCCTACCGACAGCACTGCCAAGCATCAGCCGACAACGACTACGCCGGCTTCAACCTGAGCTAGAGACCCAGCCGTTCAGAGACACGCCGTTCAGAGGCACGCCGTTCAGAGGCGGAGTGCGGTTGAGAAGTCGGGCACGCCGTCCCAGCGGCCGGCCTTGCCGCTGGCTCGCATGACGGCGATGGTCTTGATGACCTCGGGATTGGCAAGGCCATGGGGGGCCTGGCCGGTGAGAACCTGGATGACGTTCTCGGCCTGACGGATCGGGCACTCCTCGAGGAAGGTCGGCGAGAAGCCGGCCACGTGAGGGGTGACGATGCAGTTGGGCAGCTTGAGCAGACGATCGTCGGGGTCGATCGGCTCGACCTCGGCCACGTCTAACGCCGCAGCCTCGATGGTTCCAGCCTCCAAGGCATCGGCCAGTGCAGCACCATCGATGATCGGCCCACGAGCGGTGTTGACCAGGATGGCCGTGGGCTTCATGAGTGCCAGAGTTTCGGCGTTGATGAGGTGACGGGTCTCGGCCGTGGCCGAACTGTGGATAGTGATGTAGTCGGAGACGGCCAACATCTCTTCCAAAGGCAGAAGCTCGACGCCCATCGTCTCCGCTGTCGAGGGGTGCACGTAGGGATCGGCGGCCACGATCCGAGCGGGGCCGAACCCTCGGACCCGGGTGGCGAAAGCCCGGCCGATGTCACCGAAACCGATGATGCCAACGGTGTGACCGGCGATGCGCCGAACCGATTCGAGATAGTGCACGGTGAGGGCCCGATCGGCACTCCACGCCCCTTCCCTGGTGGTCCGGATGGAGTCGGGAAGTTGGCGAGTGATGGCCAGCAGTAACGCCATGGCGTGGTCGGCGACCTCGGCGGTATTCACGCCTGGCACGTTGCAGGCCAAGATGCCCAATTCGGTCGCTGCATCGAGATCGATGGAGTCGACACCCACACCCATGCGGCTCACCACCTTCAGCTTGGGGCAGGCCTCGAGCACCTTTCGGTTCGCCAAGGGGTTGATACCGATCTCGGCGCCATCGGCGTCCCGGAGAAGATCGATGAACTCGTCCTCGGTGCTCACTGGCTCCTGAACAACCTCGAAGCCAGCGGCCTCAAAGAGATCGACCCGGTTCCAGGGACTGGCTTGAAGAGCAACTTTCATGGGTTTTCCTCGATGATCCGACGACGGGAACGCTCAGCTTGCCGCACCGGGCTGGTTTGAGGCCAGACTCACGTCATGACCCTCGCTCTGCTTCTCGGACAGAACGAACTCGGCGATGGCCGAATAGACAACGTCATCCTTGACCGCTCGGTGCACTTGAGCGCCGGCGTTGTGGTCCTCGTCACCATGACAATGGCCACCGCGTTGGTGGCCCGGCATGCAGTGGCCAACGAGCCGATCGGCTCAGCCGGGCGGTGGGCCATCGCCGCAGCCCAGGTCTCGCTGGCCATCCAAGTGCTCATTGGCATCAAGCTGCTGGACCAGGGCCAAGGCATTTCCCAGCTGTACATCCACTACGTCGGAGGGCTCATGCCTATGGGTGCGTTCCTGGCCGGTGGGTGGCTGGCCCGGGGTGACACCGGGCGTTCCACTCGAATCTTCGCCGTGCTCCTCGCCATCGGATACGTCTCAGCCCTCATGGCGTTCTTCATCGGCCGGGCCTACGTCAACCGCTAAGTCTCTCAACCCAAAGGCCTCTACTCTCAGTTTGTATGATTCAGCAGCCTCGGATCGGCCGGATGTCCCTGCTGATCTTGGGCAGCATGCTGATGCTCGCAGGCGCATGCGGAACAACAGCCACGCCCGAGACAGCCAGTTCCCTACGAACAACCGAGGCCGATGGTGCATCGTCGTCCACCGCCACCACCGGTTCCTCCGCACCCGAACCGAGTACCACCCTCGCCCCGACCAAACCATCGACTGTTGCGCTCCCGATGACCGAGTATGCACTGCCAACAAACCTCCGAATTCACTCGGTCGCGCTGGGGACCGAGCACGTTGTCGTCGCCGGATGGTCCGACAAAGGCGAATTCCTGGGCCGGGCCGATCAACTGGAAACGGTCGTCCCACTCTCAGACCTCTTCCCCGAGAATGATCCAACGACCGAATCTCCCACCATCAGCTCGTTGGTGTGGTTTCGTGGCCGCTTCTTCGCGTTCACCATGTTTGACCCAACAGCCGGTCCGAGTGCCCCGACCGTCGTGACATCTACCGATGGTCTGTCATGGGAAGTAGGCGCCATGGCCGTCGTGGCAGACGCTGGTTTGTTCTTTACCCCAGACTCGCCAGCCGACCCTGAGCATGCCGGGGTCGGCGGCGCTGTCATTGCTACCTCCGGGGGTACACCATCTGGCATCGCCGCAACCGGTTGGGGGGTCCACCGAGGCCAGCTGACAGCGATGCTCTGGGAAACCACCGACGGAGAAACATGGACGTCCACTCCGCTCCCCAACCAGATGGGGTTCAGCGACGAGGTCGGTTTCGGGGTGGTCTCGAGTGATGCGGGAGAAATGATCAGGCTCGGCGGACCCTTGCACACCGGTGTCGGCACCATCGTCCGTCAGCGACCCGGTGACGAATGGGAGGTGGCGCCAGTACGTGAACTCAACTTCGCCTCCGGCATTGGAGCCAACGACGAGTACCTCTACTACTTGGAAGCGGCGATGGACGACCAACCACACCAACTCCATTGGCGGGCCAGCGACGAGACGACGTGGAACACAACCGAACTGCCGCCCGAGCTCGACGAGCTCGGGTGGAATCTGAGCCTGGAAGCATCGAGCTGGCACGACCCCATACTCATCCAGCGACTGGAACCCATCGGTCTCGTATTGTGGACCCTCGACCGCGGGTCGTGGACTGCCAACACCCTCGACGGCGACTCGTTGCTTTCCGTCGATGCCGATCACCTTGCCAGCACGACAGACAACACCCTGCTGGTCTACGACCGGCGACAGAACTAGCTAGAGCTACATGGCCAGAAGGCTTGCGGTGACCTTGTCGGTGAAGTTCTCGGGCCAGGTGTCCTTCAGGTCGACGATCTCGCCCGCGGTCGTGATCTCATAGACCATCTCCAACGCGGTACGAAGCATGTCGCGCTGATAGTCGGGCTTGTTGGGTGGGCCGAAGGGGTTGCCCATCGGGAAATTCATGAACAGCGATCGAGGCGGACAAACCAACTCAGTCAGGTCACGTCCGGTTGAGACGAGAACGGTCGGGATTCCGGCAGCTTCGATGACTCGTGCGACCAGACCAACTGTCTGGTGGTCGAGAGGTCAAGCGGGTACTAACAAGAAGAGGTCGACATCGTCGTCGTGCAGTTCCTGGGCCAGCGCCGGGCCGGCCTCTTCCAGCACGTGGGTGCGCTTGTAGATGCGACCCATGAAGCCA
>CALHBU010000061.1 GCA_937930655.1 uncultured Acidimicrobiales bacterium
CCCGATGAAGGTTGTTGTCGATTTCGATTTGTGTGAGAGCAACGCAGTTTGCATGGGCGTTGCCCCCGAGGTGTTTGAGGTACGGGACGACGACTTTCTCTACGTTCTAAACGAGAACCCCGGCCCCGAACTGGCCGACAAGGTCCGCGAGGCCGCCGAGCGTTGCCCAAAGCAAGCCATCGCGCTCGAGGACTGAACAAACCCGGTGGAGAACATCGTCATTGTTGGCGCGTCTCTCGCCGGCATGCAGGCCGCACAGACCCTCCGCCGTTCCGACTACGAGGGTGCGCTTGTCGTCATCGGCGACGAACCCCACTACCCCTACGACCGACCACCGCTGTCGAAGCAATACCTGGCCGGCGAATGGGACGACGAGAAGCTACGGCTTCGAGCGGCCGCTGATCCAGCCGAACTCGGGATCGACTGGCGCCTGAACACAGCCGCCACCTCGCTTGATCTGTCAGCCTCGGTTGTTGGCTTGGACGATGGCTCCGAGGTGTCGTTCGACGGCCTCATCATCGCAACTGGCGCGTCCCCCCGCTCGCTCCCCGGAGTCGAACTCGATGGTGTGCACGTACTCCGCACACTCGACGATGCCAAGAACCTGCGCCACCACTTCGATGCCAAACCGAACCGGGTGTGCGTCATCGGCGCCGGTTTCATCGGTGCCGAGGTGGCGGCGACCGCTAGGGAGCGAGATCTTGATGTCACCCTGATCGAGGGGGCATCGGCGCCGATGGCTCGGGTGCTCGATACCGCTGCCGGTATGGCCATCGCCGACCTTCACCGCACTCACGGTGTCGACGTTCGGCTCGGTACCGGTGTGTCTTCCATCGGTGAGGGGGTTGTGGCGCTCTCCGACGGCACGGTCGTTGAAGCTGATGCCGTCGTGGTCGGTATTGGCGTGCAGCCTGCTACCGACTGGCTGGAGGGGTCGGGTCTCGAACTCGACAACGGTGTGGTCTGCGATGCCACCTGCCTGGCCGCTCCAGGGGTAGCTGCAGCCGGGGATGTCGCCCGCTGGCCCAATCAGCGCTTCGGTGGAGCGCTCACCCGGGTCGAACAATGGGACAATGCGGTCGACCAGGGCGCCTACGTGGCTAAGCGGCTTTTGGCCGATCCCGATGACCAACCGGCCCCGTTCGCCCCCGTGCCGTGGTTCTGGTCTGACCAATACGATCGAAAGATCCAGCTGGCCGGAGTTCCGACCGAGCAGGCCGACGTTGTCCACGGGACCATCAAAGAACAGCGTTTTGTGCAGCTGTATCTCGACGACGGTGAGTTCGTCGGAGCGCTGGCCTGGAATCGCCCTCGGCAAGCAATCATGGCTCGGCAACTTCTGGAAAAGGGAGCGACGATCGATGAAGCCAGGGCTGAGCTCGGCGAGTGACACGTCCGGCCGACGACCTCACGACGAACACCGAGAACGCTCGGGCGACCGCGGCTGCCGTTGAGTTGGTTGAGCATGTCGATGCCGACGGCCAGGTACTGGCAGTAGTTTCGCGGGCTGAGATGCGGCAGCAATCTCTACGCCACCGATGCACCTATATAGCGGTCGTGGACTCAGCAAAGCGGCTCGTGGTTCACCAGCGAGCCGACTGGAAAGACGTGTACCCCGGTTGGTGGGATGTTTCGTTCGGCGGTATCTGCGGTGTCGGCGAGAAGTGGGACACCGCGGCTGCTCGTGAGCTGGAGGAAGAAGCGGGCCTTGAGGCCGACCTCGAGTATCTCGGGCCCGGGAGCTATGAGGGCGATGACGGAGCAGTGTTCGGCCGGATCTACCTGGCCAGAACCGATGCAGAACCGAGCTGTCCCGATGGGGAAGTGGTGGCCACCGATCGGGTACCTCTCGACGATCTCGACCATTGGCTCCAAGGCCGGTCGGTCTGTCTGGATTCCATTGCTGTCGTACTGCCTCTCCTGAACAACTCCTGAACAGGGGATTCGACGGACCGTTCCGCCAGTTGGTGGTGGGTATGGCCGACACCACCACCCGAACTACCCTGAACCAAGTGAACGTGCCAGGTGTGGTGCCCGACGTGCTTGTCGTCGACGATGAACCGCAGGTGCGGGAGATCGTTGCCACCTACCTCGAACGCGACGGATTTCGGGTTCGTACAGCCGCCAACGGGGCCGAGGCGCTCGCCGAGCTGGCAGCCAAACGGGCTGACCTGGTAATCCTCGACCTCATGTTGCCGGGCATTGATGGTCTGGCGGTGTTGAAGAAGCTGCGGGAGTCAGGCGACCAGGTCCCGGTCATTGTGCTGAGCGCCAAAGGACGAGAGTCTGAGCGAGTAGCCGGGCTCGAGCTCGGGGCCGACGACTACCTGGCTAAGCCGGCATCGCCTCGAGAGGTGGCAGCGAGAGCCCGCGCCGTGCTCCGCCGGGCGGGCGCAGTCGGGCCAGATGTGTTGGAGGTAGGCGATCTTGTCATCGACCTGGTTGGCCGACGGCTCACCAAGGCCGGAGAGCGGGTCGAGCTTCCGCCAAAGGAGTTCGAGCTGCTGGCCAGGTTTGCTGCGTCACCCGGGCAGGTACACAGCCGCGCCGATCTACTTCGAGATGTTTGGGGCTCGAGCCCCGATTGGCAGGATCCGGGAACAATCACCGTGCACATTCGTCGGCTGCGACGAAAAATCGAAGTTGATCCCGGGAACCCTCGCCATCTCGTGACGGTGTACGGGGTCGGTTACCGGTTCGACCCGTGATCATCAGCGCCAGACTCCTAGCGGCCGAGGAAGCAGCCATGATGCCCGAACGGGGCGACATCGTGGCGTTCGTGGCTGCCACCGTGGTGCTGGCCATCCTGGCCGCCGCTCTCCTTCCTCCGTTGTTCCGTCGCCTGTCTTTGCGGCAGGCGGTGCCGGTGTTGGCGCTAATCGGCCCGTTGCTGGCCATCGCCGGGAGTCTCATCGGCGGCGCGGCGATGACATTGTCCCGACCCGACATCGGATACATCGTCATGGTCGGGGTGATCACCGGCGTGGCTGCCATCTTCGTTGGTTGGCGTCTGGCTCGACCGCTGGTCCGGGACCTCGACGCGTTGGGAACCACCGTCGATGCCATTGGTGCCGGCGACAGGTCCGCCCAATCCGGGATCAGACGCGACGACGAGCTCGGACAGTTGGCTGGCACGGTTGATGATTTGGGTCGCCAGTTGGCTCGCAGTGAAGCAGAACGGGATGCGGCGGAAGACGAACGTCGAGCAGTCGTGAGTGCATTGAGTCACGACCTTCGTACACCGTTGGCATCGCTTCTGGCATCGGTCGAGGCGTTGGAGGACGGTGTCGGCGACCACCACCGTCATCTCACCGCGATGCGGCACAACGTGTTGGCGCTCGAGCGTCTGGTCGAGGACCTCTTCCTGTTGGCCAGGGCCGACAGTGGAAGCCTGGCGCTCAATCTCGAACCGCTGGATCTGGCAGAACTCATTGACGAAGCCATCGAGGCGGTCACGCCCGCTGCTGCGGAGAGCGGCATCGGCCTGGCCGCTGAATTGTCGGCTGCCATTCCTGTTGTCGGCGACGATGTTGCTCTTGGTCGGGTGCTACGCAACCTTCTCGACAACGCCATTCGTCATGCCGAGGACTCAGTCCGAGTTACTGCGACCACCAGCGGTCAGCGGGTGAGGGTCGAGGTGATCGACGATGGTGGCGGATTCGACCCCGAGTTCGTTCCGCTGGCCTTCGATCGCTTCACACAGGCCGATGGTGCTCGGTCCCGTCTCGGCGGGGCTGGCCTGGGGTTGGCGATAGCCCAAACCATGGTTGCGGCCCACGATGGCTCGATCAGCATCGAGCCCGGTCCCGGTGGCAGGGTGTCCTTTGAGCTTCCTGTTACGGCTGTCGGAACCCCGAGAGGTTCGGCCACACTTATCGGGTGAACCGAACAGAGCGCCTCTACGCGGTGGTTGAGCTGCTTCGAGAAGCCGCGCCGGAGGCAACATCGGCCGCTGAGCTGGCCACCCAGCTCTCGGTGAGCAGTCGGACCATCGAACGAGACATCACCACGCTTCAGGAAGCCGGCCTCACGGTCCACAGCGCTCCCGGTCGAAATGGCGGCTACCTCCTAGTCGAAGACCACGGCCTCTCACCGCTGCACATAACTCCGGCCGAGGCCGCAGCCATGGCGGTGGCTCTGGCGAGAAATCCGGAAGGTCCGCTGGCCGATGCCGGTCGCTCCGCTCGCCGCAAACTGATGGCCGCCATGGCCGCTTCTGATCCCCAGGCAGCCCGGCATCTGGCCAACCGACTTCAGGCGCTGGGCGGCGCAGTGGCTGCGGTCCTGCAAGATGCCGTCGCCGACCAAGAGGTCGTCGAGCTTCGCTACCGGAGCCCCGACGGCACGGTGTCGACTCGATTGGTCGAGCCAATCGGCCTCGTCACTCGTCACCGAGTCTGGTATTTGCTGGCGTGGTGCCGCACCGTCGAAGATCACCGAAGTTTCCGTCTCGACCGGTTGGAAGAGGCACGGGCAACAGGCGAACGGGCTCCCGACCGGGAGGGCGATCCGGGCGAAACAGGTCGAACGACCCGGTTGTTCTAGGACTGAACGACCTATCCCGATCGTGAGGCTCGCTCCGATTGGCACCCATGGCAGAGGTGATCACTCGTGGGCGACTGAAATTGCAGCCGGTAGAAGGCTCGATCGATAACTCGGCGCTTGACGTCGAGATCGACCTGAACCGTGAAGATGGCGCTCTTACCGTTGGGGACCTCCGAATGGCTGCCGAGATCTACGGCATTCACGGACACCACGAAGTCGCCCATCGACTGTGGGTGGCCTTGACCGCGGCGGCTGAACACCTCCATGACCAAACCGTTGCCGAACTGATGCGCCACCGGGCAGACTCCACCCTGGCATTGGCCAGCGACGAGATAAGTGAGAACTTCCGCCGTTCCGGCGTGAAGAACGACTACCAGAAGATCGCCAAGGAGCGTCGAACCGGCGCTTCCGCCTCCGACGTTGCCCTGATGAACGGCTGCTCGCCGACCACCGTCAACCGAGCGGTCGAGTTCGTCGAGACGTGGGAGCAGCTGCAGGAAGATCATCCCGATTTCTCGAGTCGGCTCACCCCGGCTGCCAACCCAGAGGAGCTTGCCGATCACTACGGCATCGACGTGAAGGTAATGCGATGGGTTCTGGCCATCACGTTCGACCGGCGGAGCGCCGAGCGGGATTCGGAGCTGTAGATCACGGGACTCGGCGGGTTCAAACCAGCTGGTGCCGACCGAGGAAACAGGGGAGACCTTCTCCTGGACCCCTGGCACACTGGTTAGGTGGAGCGTCTCGGTACCAAAGCGTTGTTGAACGCTCTCGGAGAGTGGTCTGAGGGCCACGGTGGCTCGCTTCACCGCCGTCTTTTTAGAGCCTTTCAACAGGCCGTAGAGACCGGAGTGCTGGAACCAGGCACTGTTCTTCCGGCCGAGCGGACACTGGCTCGAACTCTCGGCGTCAGCCGGTCGACGATTACCGCCACCCTGACCGACCTCAAAACCGCAGGTTTGCTCGAATCTCGCCACGGCAGTGGAACCAGAGTGATGGGCGAGCGTGGCGACCAAAGTGGCGCCATTGATCTGGCATCATCAAGTCCAGCCGACGCTCGAGCTCTGCCCGACGTCGACCTTGATCTCGATGTGCTGCTGCAGGCCGGTTCTCGCCATGGGCTGACACCGGCTGGGCTTCCCGAACTACGAGCGGCTGTGGCCTCTCGCTTCACTATCGACGGCTTGCCGACAGACCCCGACGAGGTGCTCATAACCAATGGGGCACAGCACGCCATCGCCCTTGCCTTCGCACATCTGGCCAGCCCTGGCGACCCTGTCATCGTCGATGAACCGACCTATCCGGGCGTCATCGACCTGTTGGCCGCCCGCCAACTGAAGCCCATCCCGCTTCTTCGTCCTCTCGGGTCGATCCGCCTCGATGGTCTCCGCCGGCTGGCCAACGGGAACAGCTGCAACCTGGCCTACCTACAGACGTCGGTCCACAACCCGAGCGGCAGGGTCGCCTGTGACGACGACTTCGACCAGCTGGCAGAGGTAGTCGACGACCTTGGGCTGACCGTTATCGAAGACCTAGTGTTGGCCGACCTTCGCTTCGATG
>CALHBU010000062.1 GCA_937930655.1 uncultured Acidimicrobiales bacterium
GAGGTGATGGTCCCAGAAACGGAAATTGGTTCCGTCATGGAGGGATCTCCTTTATTCTGCTGGCCTGGTCCTACCAGGGCAGCGATCTGTGCGAGCGACGTTCGCTCGAAGCGACAGACCAGATCCCAGATTGCAATATCCCGCCGTTCCGCGCGCGCTGGCTGGGAATACTCGGGCTACTGGAAACTGGCAGCTGGTCTGCCAGACGCAGGAACACTTCCTACGTTGTCAAAAGGGTACCGGCGGCCGGTGCCAAACACGCGGACCGGGCTTTTCAGCTCACCGAGCGTCCGCTGAGGGCGACGAAGGCATCGACTGGGTCAGCACCGCTACCGGCCTGAGTGGCAGGCTCGAACCGACCAGGCCCAACGAGGGAGTCACCCGCTTGTTCGAGCTGTTTGGTTCCTCGGGCCACCAGTTCGGCATCAAGCACCGCCGGTTGGCCTGTGGCCTTAGCCAGATCCCAGGTGTGAATTACCGGATCGATCCACGCGAACCCGAGGAATTTGCCCGTCGGCATCTCTCCCCATGGCGTGCGGGCTACGGAGTGCAGCGCACCCTTGGTGTCGAGGGCATCGAGCAACCCGTCAAACGATGTCTTCCACGCCCCGGCCGGATCGTCGGGAAGCTCGTGACTCGGCCCCTTCGAATCAATCCCGGCACAGAAACCGGAAATCATGTTGTTCATCCCGATGTTGTGGGCCAACACGTCGGCTGCGGTCCAGCCATCGCAGGGCGAAGCATTGCTCCACGAAGTGTCGTCGGCGCGCTGCACAGCGGCATCGAATCCGTAGAGGGCTTTCGTGTAGGTCAGCAAGCTCTTGCTCATGCCAAGGACCGTAGCAACCACCGAGCCCTAGGACTAGCCGTCCGGTTCGGTCACGAGAAACGGCCCATCGTTCTAACGCCTCGGTCCGAACAGTCCAAATCTTTCAGATTAGCGACGAAGGCCTAGCTCACCAATGATGGCCCGATAGCGCTCGACATCGATGTCGGCCAAGTAATCGAGGAACCGGCGACGCTTACCAACCAACATCAGCAGACCACGACGGCTGTGGTGGTCCTTTTTGTGGTTCTTCAGATGCTCGGTCAGATGATCGATCCGATCAGTGAGCAGCGCGATCTGCACCTCGGGTGAACCGGTGTCGTTCTCTGACCGCTTGTGCTTCTCAATCGTGCCGGTCTTGGGCGGGAGATTGGCGGCTGGCTTGCTCATTGATGACGCTCCGAAGTGTTGGTTGAGGAGGTGGGACCGTGGGCCCAGCCGCATAAGAGGGTGGTCCCCTCCTCGCAGCAGCCTCTCAGCGTACGTCGGGCTGGCCCTGCTTCCTCGCTAGCCCGTCCAGCCGTCCCGATCGAGAATCTCGGTGGCCCGCTGGATGTCTCGTTGAAGCTGATCTTTGAGCTCGTCCAAGCCATCAAAGCGAACTTCGGATCGGATCAGGTCGACGGTCTGAACACGTGCTGCCTGCTCGTACAGGTCACCGTCGTATCCGATGAGATGGGCCTCGACCAGCGAGTGCTCGGCGTTCTGGTAGAAGGTCGGCCGCTTGCCGATGTTCACCGCCGCCGGATGTCGGGTGCCATCGGGGGTGTAGTACCAGGCGGCGTACACAGCATCAGCCGGCAGTGCCATCTCTCTAGGGACGGCCACGTTGGCTGTCGGGAAACCAATGGTGCGTCCCCGCTCGTCGCCATGAACGACCGGTCCACGGATCTCATGGGGTCGACCAAGCATACGGGCCGCGGTGGTGACCTCGCCCCCCGCCAATGCCCGGCGAATAGCTGTTGAGGAC
The DNA here is from genome assembly GCA_937930655.1 of uncultured Acidimicrobiales bacterium. Lineage (GTDB taxonomy): Bacteria > Actinomycetota > Acidimicrobiia > Acidimicrobiales > SZUA-35 > JAHECQ01. The sequence continues at coordinate 1,797 of CALHBU010000062.1, forward strand.
ACCGATTCGACTTTGCCGTCGGGGCGAGGCAGCAACTGCACTCCCTCGACGTTGAAACCATTGGCCTCACCAAGCGAACGAAGCACATCGACGTTGCCCGTCCTATTGGCTCCGAACCGGAAGTCGTGGCCGACCACAATGGCTCTGGCCTGCAGGCAACCAATCAACACCCGTTGGACGAATTCGTCGGCAGTTTCTGTTGCCCGCTCGTCATCAAAGGGCACAACGACGACGGTGTCGACACCGCATGCTTCGAGCAGCTCGAGTTTTTGATCGAGATCGGTGAGCAACTTCGGAGCGTTCTCTGGGCGCAGCACCATCGCCGGGTGAGGGTCGAAGGTGACGACGGCCATGTTTACTCCCAGCGCCTGCGCCGTCTGCTGGGTTGAGCGAATGACGGCCTGATGCCCGAGATGCACCCCGTCGTACGCCCCGATGGTGAGGGCGTGGCCCCGACCCGACTCGGGGCAGCGATCTGGATCGCGAATTATCTCCACAACAGTGAAAGCTAGCGCCGACCCCCGAACGGCACACCACCCGCTACTCGGCGTTCAGAACTTTCACTGCTCGGAGTTCGCCATCGCGGGCTTCGTAGACGGCGATGATCTCACCCTCGGAATCGGCGATGGCCAGCTGTCCAGAACCAGGCGACTCCCCTAACGAGCGACCGTTGGCGACCTGGGATGCCACTTCGTCGTCGACCTGGAGGGTGGGCATATCTCGGAGCAGGTGACCAACGGGCTGAAGATCAAGCTCATCGAGGGGACACGATTGTGCTATGTCGAAGCCGCCGACTGCGGTGCGTCGCAGGGCCCGCAAATGCGCTCCTCCGCCCAAGCGTGTGCCGATGTCGGCGGCCAGGGTCCGGATGTACGTTCCAGAGCTGCACGAGACATCCAATCGGTAGACCAGAGGATCGTCGGTGGCCTCGGTTGCAATCGATCGGATTGCGACCGGGCGAGGTTGCCTCTCGATCTCGATCCCTTCCCGAGCCAGCTCATGAAGCCGCTTGCCGTCAACCTTCACCGCCGAAACCATCGGGGGGATCTGCTCGATGTCTCCCAAGAAGGTCAAAGCAGCGTCAGCGACCTGCTCGGCCGACACCGACATCTCGTAGGTCGCAGTGACCTCGCCCGCGGCGTCGAGGGTTGACGTCTCGACCCCCAGAACGAGTTCGCCGTGGTAGGTCTTGTCGGCTCCCGTGACGAACTGGAGCAACTTGGTCCCCTTGCCGACGCCAAGTACCAGTACACCGGTGGCGTCGGGATCGAGGGTGCCGGCATGACCGACCTTGCGGGTGCCGAGCGCCTTACGGACCCGGTCGACAACATCGTGACTCGTCATTCCGGCCGGTTTGTCGACGACGAGTGAGCCGGAAGCTCCAGAATCCTTACGGCCACCGCCGCGTCGACCCATTAGAGCTCGCCGTCGCTTTCGCCTTCTTGGCTCGGTGGATCGATCTGCGACAGGATCTCATCGATCTTCGCACCGGCCCGCACCCCGGGGTCAAAGGCAAAGACCGCCTCCGGAGTCTTCCGGAGCTGGGCCTGTTGGGCGAACTCCCGCTGGACGGCTCGACGATGAGAGGACAGAGCCTCGAGGACGATGGCGTCGCCTTCCTCGGAAGGGTCATCGCCCAGTACCGAGACAAAAATCTGGGCCACGTTGAGATCGTTGTCTACATCGACACCGGTAATGGTCATGAAGCCGAGATCGTCATCGTCGACCCGTTCGAAGTAGTCGGCCACGATCTGCTGCAAGAGGGCGTTGAGCCGAGCAGTTCGGGGGTAGTGGCGTTTGCTCGCCGAACGGGAGTTTCTCTGTCGCTTTGTCATCTTGCTCTCCCGTCAGTCTGGTTCCCACCAGCTTCGCTCGATCGTCACCACCTCGGCACCTGGAAGCGTCCAGAAGTACCGCTCTATCGAGTCGGCGATGTCGCGTACATGTCCGACGCTACCGCCGACCACGCTGACACCGAGTTCGGCACGCTGCCACTTGTCCAACATGCCGGTTTCGGCCGCCGCCACACCCTTCCAACCATCGACGGTACGAACCGCCGAGAGGACGATCGAGCGCTTCGCCTTCCGGGAGTGGCACTGCGGAAGGTGGAGATCGATCGAGAGGACCAGAACGTGCATATGACTGTTGGGCACGCCGTTGGCTGACGCCACCTCAGGTGATCGGGATCTCCCGCTCTTCGTAGGTCTCGATGAGGTCGCCGTCCTTGAGGTCCTGGAAATCAGAGAGGCCGATACCGCATTCGAAGCCGGCGGCTACCTCGTTGGCATCGTCCTTGAACCGACGCAGCGACTGGATCTCGCCCTTCCAGATAATTGTGCCTTCCCGCAGGAAACGCACCTTGGAATTGCGAGTAATGACGCCGCTGCGAACCATGCAGCCGGCAATGGCGCCCAGACGAGGAACCCGGAAGATCTCCCGAACCTCGGCTTCGCCAGTGACCACTTCTTCGTACTCGGGAGAGAGCATGCCGAGCATGGCATTCTCGATGTCCTCGAGCAGCTTGTAGATGATCTCGTAGTTCCGGATCTCGACCTGTTCGGTGTCGGCCAGTTCCCGAGCTTGGCGATCAGGTCGCACGTTGAAGCCAAGGATGGTGGCGTTCGACGTCGCGGCCAGCTGAACGTCGTTCTCGGAGATTCCACCAACTCCACGCAGGACGAACGACAGTTTGACGTCGTCTCGCTCGAGCTTCTTGAGACTGTCGGTGACCGCTTCGAGCGAGCCATTGACGTCGGCCTTGACGATGAGGTTCAGCGTGGCGGTCTCGCCAGACTGAATCTGCTGGAAGATATCTTCGAGCTTTGCGCCGCCGCCAGCCGCAGCAGCCGACGCATCTCGGCCTAGGCTGGCGACCCGGTGCCAGTGCTCGCGGGTCTCGGCAACCTTGCCGGCCGTCTTCTCGTTGGGAGCGATGACGAAGCTGTCACCTGACTCGGCAACCTCGTTCAGACCAAGTACCTGGACCGGAGTGGAGGGCCCGGCGACCTTGACGTTCTCGCCCTTGTCGTTGATAAGGGCCCGGACACGACCCCAGGCCGCGCCGCTGACCAGTGGGTCACCGACGGAGAGCGTGCCTCGCTCGACCAGGACTGTTGCGACAGGGCCTCGACCCGTGTCGAGGTGCGCTTCGAGAACGGCGCCAGCGGCCCGCCCTTCCGACGTCGCTCGGAGGTCTTCGACCTCGGCGATGAGCGCCAAGTTCTCGAGCAGATCTTCGATGCCGTCGCCGGTCATGGCCGATACCTGGGCATAAAGGGTTTCGCCGCCCCATGCCTCGGGGACAAGGCCACGCTCGGCCAGTTGCGACATTACCTTCTCGGGATCTGCGCCTTCTCGGTCCATCTTGTTGATGGCAACGATGATCGGGACCTCAGCGGCCTTGGCGTGATCGAGGGCCTCGAGCGTCTGCGGCATGACACCGTCGTCGGCCGCGACAACCAACACGACAATGTCGGTGGCATCGGCGCCCCGGGCCCGCATAGCGGTAAAGGCGGCGTGGCCGGGTGTGTCGATAAAGGTGAGCGTTGAGTCGCCCTTGGTGACCTGATAGGCCCCGATGTGCTGGGTAATGCCGCCAGCTTCGCCGTCGACAACGTTGGCCGAACGAATGCGGTCGAGCAGCAAGGTCTTGCCGTGATCGACGTGACCCATGACGGTGATGACCGGGGGCCGGATTGGCCAGCTGGAGACGATTTCTTCGTCGTCTTCGTCGGGGAAGTCGAGGATCTTGCGGAGCTCGACCTCTTGTTCTTCACCAGGATCGACGAGGCGAATTTCGGCCCCGATCTCGGTGGCAAACATCTCGATCATTTCGTCGCTCAGCGACTGAGTGCCAGTGACCATCTCTCCGTTGGTCAGGAGAAAGCGAACGACGTCGGCTGCGGTTCTGGACAGCTTGGGGCCGAGATCTTGGGCCGTCGATGCACGTTCGATAACAACGGTGCCCTCGGGCACTGGCGCATCGGATGCCGAGTAGCTCGGCACATCCATCGGCTGCAGGTCTTCGCTGTTGCGACGACGACGACTCTTGCGACGTGGTCGACCTCGATTGGGGCCACCACCGGGACGACCACCGCCACCAGGACGACCACCGCCACCAGGACGACCGGCGAAACCGCC
>CALHBU010000063.1 GCA_937930655.1 uncultured Acidimicrobiales bacterium
CATGCACTGGGTCGCTGTAGCCGAAGTTGCCGGTGTAGAAGCCGTTGGCTCCGGCGTCGACGACGATGCTCACGCCGTTGTCGTGGTGGACGAGGTCGACAGTGTCGACAGAGCCGTCACCATCGATGTCGGCCTGGATGCTCGGCCCGGTCGACGGGTTGCTCAGGCTCGGAGCACCGCAGACCGGTGCCTGCTTTGGGGCAATGTAGGTGATGTCGACGGTGGCCATCATGTCGCCGAGAGCGGCCAGCGTGAGGGCGTAGTGGGCATCGAAGTCGGTGACGGTGGCACCGCTGTCGACCAGCTCGTTACCTGAGGCAAAGAACACACCGGTGCCGGCATCGACCACATAAACGGTGCGGAATCCGGTCTCGAACCACTCTTCTTCGAGGGTGTAGATGGTGGCGTCGAGGCCATCAACCGTTGAGGTGGCCACATAGCCGACCGTCATCGTTGTGTTGATGCGGTTGAGGGCCTGGGCGTAGGTCTCACTCGTTGTGTAGGACAGGTCGATCTCCGGTCGGAACTCGAACGGTCCGGGGGCCGGGATGGCGGCCGGACTAAAGACCGCACAACCGTCGTGGAACCAGCCGGCTGGGACCTCGACCTGGTAGCCGGTGGCAGAACAGGTGCTGTTCTTGGCTGCGGTCGTGGTCTGCGTAGTGCTTGGAGCCGTGGTTGCTGGTTCAGCCGTGCTGTCGGTGACAACCGCCGTCGTCGGTGTCGGCGTGTTCTCTCCGTCGGGTGCTGCGGTCGTGGGCGAAGCGGAGACAACAGTCGTCGGCTGTTCGGCGATGACGGTCGTGCTGTCTCCGTTGGTGGTCAGCAGGTACGTCCCGCCAACCAGAATGGCGATGGCTGCGGCACCGGTGGCTAGCCACGGGCCAAAGCTTCCGAAGAAGCCTGTTCCGAACACCCCGGTGTCGGCCGGTGGCTGCGCTGCTGTCTGGGGGGTGGGGGTTTGGGTAGTCATAGTGGTCTCCAGTGAGTGAATTCGGTTCTTAAACGCGGTCTGCATGCGATCATCGATGGTCATGTCAGTCCTTTCTCACTCGGCGGGAACGAGTCCGTTGGGTTTGGCTCGAGGTCCTCGCCCAACAAACGGGCGAGGGTGGCACGGGCCTTGAACAGATGGGCTCTTGCTGTCGACTCAGTGCATTCGAGAATCTCGGCGATCTCGGCTGCGGAGCGGTCTTCTTGGTAGAAGAGGGCCACGGCTGCCCGCTGCTTTCCCGGCAGCTTGGCCACGGCCTCCCACACCTCTGAATCGGGTTCTGTTGGCAAACAGGCAGTGACGGCTGGCTCGAGGCGCAGCAAAGCAGCTGCTTCTCTGGCTAGACGGCGCTTGCGGTTCAGAGCCAGGTTGATCACCACTCGACGTACCCACGTTCCGGGCTTGTCATAGGTGCTCAGGTCGTCCCAGCGATCGCTCGCTTTGTGGAACGCTTCCTGAGCCAGATCCTCGGCAACAGACATGTCGCCGGAAACCGACGACGCCAGGCTGACCATGGCGATGAACTCACGGGCGTAGAACGCACCGAAGTCCTCGTCTTGGTCTACCGCCGTGAGTTGACTCACGGTCTGTTCCATCCTGTTCACACCCTTCACACACCGGAGACCCCCGGCGGCGTTTACCTATCGGCGTGATTTGTTCTTGAATGAGTCGTTCGGCCTACAGCCGTTTCAGCTGTCGGAGAGCCCGAAACGCTGGTGCAACAAAGTCGTGCTGACAATGCGCTGGACGACGGCGTCGGCCATGCCTCGGCCTTCGGCATCCATCTCCTGCACGCCATCGAGGAAGCGAGAGACCGCCGCCGGGTCGAAGATCGGCTGACTGGCGAAGCTGGAGTCGTTGACGACCTCGTCGACGAAGTTGAACATCGGGTCGTCGTTGTTGACCGCAGGGGGAGTGGTGAAGGGGTGCTTCTCCCGGTTGTAGACCGGCTCGATGACCACGTCCTTCACCGCTTCTCGAAGCACATGTTTCTCCCGCATCCCCCGAATCTTGTGATGAATCGGGATGCCGGCGGCGTACTCGGCGACATGGTGGTCGAGGAACGGAACCCGCCCTTCGATGGAGTGGGCCATCTCCATTCGATCACTGAGGAATGTCAGCACGAAGTTCGGCAGGAGCGTTTTGGTCCAGAGATAGAGCGACTGGTTCACCGGATCTCGCCCCTCCAACCGGGGCATCGTCAGGAGATCGTCGAAGGCCACATCTAGCGCCTTCTCCGGTGCGGCCGCGTCGAGGAATTCCCGGCGGAGAAGACCGATGGTGGAGAGACCGGGGCGGGAGAATGCTGACATGAAGCTGGGGACGAACCCCAGGGCAGCGTCGACCGGAGCCAGCTCATCGGGTGTCTCGCCGGCAATGAGGATCTGCATGGCCTGGCCCTCAGCGAGAGCCTTGAGCATCCTCTCGACCTCGGCCGGGTCCTGGCCTTCGGTGTTGTGCTTGAGGAGGTCCTGTCGGAACGGCGGATAGCCGCCCAGTAGCTCGTCGGCTCCTTCGCCGGTGAACACCACCTTGATGCCGGCGTCTCTCACCGCCTCGCTCAGACGAAACTTGGCAACGCCGTGGCCGTTCACGAAGATCGTCTCGGCGTGCCACACGGCGTCGCTGTACGAGTCGACCAGATCCTGCTGGCCGACCGGCACGGTGTTGAACGATGCGCCAGAAAAGTCGGCCTGCTGTTCGGCCAGAACAGCTTCGTTGAAGGCCGGGCTCTCATCGAAGGTGATGGTGAAAGCACGGATCGGCTGATCGGTGAGCTCTCGGGCCAAGCCGAGCACCGCGCAGGAGTCGATGCCTCCGCTGAGGTAGCTAGCGACTTCGACGTCGGCTACCAATCGCTCGGCCATGGCGTCTTTGAGAACTGCTCGGAACCCCTCGACGATCTCCTCATCGCTTCTGTCGTCGGCTGCTAGCTCGGCCGCCGTCGGGTAGTCAGTGTCCCAATACCGATGGAGCGCCACTTCGCCGTCCTTGGCCACCGCGTAATGGCCCGGTGGAACGGCATGAATGCCCTCGAACAAGGTGTCGTTGTGAGGCCGGAGCATGAACAGCTCCTGGGCGTATCCCTGGCTGTTCCAACGGCCGGGAACCCCCAAAGCGAGGAGGGCCTTTATCTCCGAGGCAAAGAGCACCTCGCCGTTATGGACGGTGTAGAAGAGCGGCTTGATGCCAAACCGATCCCTCACGGCCACCATGCTGTCGCTGCGAGCATCGGCCAGCACGATGGCGTACTCGCCGCGGAGCCGTTGCACGAAGTCGATGCCGTGCTCCAGATAGAGATGGAGCGCCACTTCGCTATCAGATTCGGTCGAGAACCGGTGGCCCCGCTGTCGGAGCACATCCCGTTGCTGGCGGTACCCGTACAGCTCACCGTTCACCACGGTCCGCACCAGGCCGGTCTCGTCAGCGATGGGCTGGGTGCCGTTCTCGAGGCCGATGATGCTGAGCCGGACGTGGCCGAGAGCGGTGCGCCGGTCGTCGGAGAACCAACTGGTAGTGGCATCGGGGCCCCGGTGGGCGATGGATGCCAGCGCCTCGTTGAGTTGGCCCTCGGAAAGCCTCGGCCGACTCATCAAGGCAGCAATCAGTCCACACATTCGATTCAGGTCCCCTTCAGGCTAGAGAAAGAGACGATACGCCGGGTTGGCGGTTTCCTCCCAGTGGCGGTAGCCCAGATCGTCAAGGAAGTCGACCAATTGGCGGTTCTCGTCCTCGGGAACCTGCATGCCAACCAGAACCCGTCCGTAGTCGGCACCGTGATTGCGATAGTGGAACAGGGAGATGTTCCAGCTGGGGCTCATGGTGTCGAGGAACCGCATGAGGGCCCCCGGCCGTTCGGGAAACTCGAAGCGGTACAACACCTCATCCGACGCCAGCTCGGACTTGCCGCCGACCAGATGACGCAAATGGACTTTGGCCATCTCGTCGTCGGTGAGATTCAGGGTCGGGAAACCCTGAGCGCTGAAGTGCTCGGCGATGGTGTCGCACTCTTCCGGGTGTTGGGTTCCGACACCGACGAACACGTGAGCCTCGGTTGAATCGCTGATTCGATAGTTGAACTCGGTGACGTTTCGATTGCCGACCAGGTCACAGAAGCGGCGAAAGCTACCCCGTTCCTCGGGAATGGTGACAGCGAAGACTGCCTCCCGGCATTCACCCAGTTCGGCTCGCTCGGACACGAAACGAAGCTGATCGAAGTTCATGTTGGCGCCGCATGCCACTGCCACCAACGTTTCGCCCGCTACCCCGGTCTGCTGCACATAGGCCTTGGCTCCGGCAACCGAAAGCGCTCCAGCCGGTTCGAGAATGGCCCGTGTGTCGGTGAAGACGTCCTTGATGGCGGCACAGATGGCGTCGGTGTCGACCAGGAGGATGTCGTCGACGTACTTGGCGGTGAGCCGGAAGGTCTCCTCGCCCACCTTGCGCACGGCGGTGCCGTCGGAGAACAGGCCAACCTGTTCGAGTTCTACCCGTTCGCCGGCAGCCAATGACTGGGCCATGGCATCAGAGTCGTTGGCCTGGACCCCGATGATGCGGATTTCTGGTGCGAGTTGTTTGAGATAGGTCGCAATGCCGGAGATGAGCCCGCCTCCACCGATCGGCACGAACACCGCATGGAGAGGCCCCTGATGTTGGCGCAGGATCTCCATACCGATGGTGCCCTGGCCGGCGATCACATCGGGATCGTCGAACGGGTGCACGAAGGTCAGACCTCGCTCGATCTGCAAGGCGAGGGCGTGAGCCTGGGCGTCGGAGTACGACTCGCCGTGGAGAATCACTTCGGCACCCCTGGCCCGAACTGCCTCAACCTTGACCTCGGGGGCGGTCTCGGGCATGACGATCACTGCGTGGCAGCCCAGGACCGAGGCCGCCAAGGCCACCCCCTGAGCGTGATTGCCGGCCGAGGAGCAGACGACGCCGGTGGCACGCTCGGCCTCGCTGAGGCCGGCCATCTTGTTGAACGCTCCCCGAAGTTTGAAGGAGAAGACCGACTGAAGGTCCTCTCGCTTGAGGAGCACATGGTTGCTCAGGCGAGCCGACAGGCCGGGTGCGAACTCGAGCGGCGTTTCCTCCGCCACTTCGTAGACGCGGGCGGTGAGGATGCGGCGGAGATAGTCGGTGTCGGTCACGTTCGAGGTCAGCTTGCGCCGGCCAGTTTCCACGAACCGAGTTGGGGAGTGTCGAGGCCGAGATGATGACGAAGGGTCGAACCGCTGTACTCGGTGCGAAAAAGTCCCCGACGCTGAAGCTCGGGCACGACCAGCCGAACGAAGTCCTCGAACGTTCCCGGGGTATGGCTGCCACCGATCACAAAGCCATCGCACGCTGGTTCGGTGAACCATTCCTCGAAGTAGTCGGCCAACTCGGTCGGGCCGCCAACCACTGCATGGTTGAGCTGAGCTCGGCTGGTGATGCGCATGAAGTCCCTGGTGGTCGGACTCTGGTTGCCGGTACGTTCGACAACTCGATCACGGATGGCTTGGATGCCGGAGAGGCCTTCCAG
>CALHBU010000064.1 GCA_937930655.1 uncultured Acidimicrobiales bacterium
CCTACCTCACCGCCGCCCGCCACGTCGAGATCCAGGTGCTGGGCGACACCCACGGCAACCTGGTCCACTGCTTCGAGCGGGAGTGCTCGATCCAACGGCGTCACCAGAAAGTGGTCGAAGAAGCCCCGAGTCCGGCCCTCGACGACAGCCTGCGGGCAACCATGGGGGCGGCCGGCGTCGAGGCTGTCCGGGCCATCGGGTATCACTCGGCCGGGACGGTGGAGTTTCTCCTCGACGACCAAACAAATCAGTTCTTCTTTCTCGAGGTCAACACCCGTCTTCAGGTGGAGCATCCGGTCACCGAGGAGATAACTGGCCTCGATCTGGTGAGGCAGATGATTCGGGTCGCCGAGGGCCACCCACTCGACTTCACCCAAGACGATCTCACCATCAGCGGACATGCCATCGAAGTCCGCCTCTATGCCGAGGACCCGGCCAACGACTTCCTACCAGCCACCGGCCAGCTAGACGCCTGGTCGACTCCAACCCAACCGTCGGCCCGATTCGATACTGGGGTCGAAGCCGGGTCGGTTGTCGGGGCCGAATTCGACCCGATGTTGGCCAAGGTCATCGTGCACGGGCCGACGAGAACCGAGGCCGCTCAACGGCTGGCCCTTGTACTGGAGCGCATGGTCATCGCCGGCGTGGTCACCAACAGGGATTTCCTGGTTTCGACCCTCCGGTCTCCTGCCTTTCTGGCCGGTGATACCCATACCGACTTCATTGCTCGTGTTGCCCCCGCACCCAGGTTCGAGCCAACCATCGACACCCTCGCCGACGCGGCGGTAGTGGCCGTTCTCAAACGTCAGGCCGACAACCGGGCAGCAGCAACCCAACTCGGATTCCTCCGGTCGGGCTACCGAAACTCGGCCATGCCAGCCCAGGAGGTCCGCTTCGCCCACCGTGAACAGGAGCTCACCGTTGCCTATCGATCGTCGCGGGATGGCAGCTTTGATGCATGGGTGAACGAGGGCGAACCACGGCGAGCCCGTCTGGTCGACTCGACCGCAGCCGCCGATCGAGGAATGGGCGGACGCACCCTGACGGTCGAAATCGATGGGCTACGAGCCGCTTTCGATGTCGTACACGCCGGCTTGAAGTGGCAGATCCAAGGCCCGGCCGGATCGGTTGATCTGGTTGAACTTCCCCGGTTCACCGAACTGGGTGCCGACGACGTCGCCGGTGGCCAGGTTGCGCCAATGCCGGGAGCGATCCGGGTGGTTTCGGTCGAGGTCGGCGACCAGGTCGCAGCTGGTCAAACGCTGGTAGTGATGGAAGCGATGAAGATGGAACACACCATTGCGGCGCCGGGCGACGCCACGGTGGTCGAGGTTCGCTGTGCGGTCGGTGACCAGGTCGACAACGGCCAGGTACTGGTGATTCTGGAAGACGAAGCCAACAGCGAAGAGGCGAACTGAGCGCATGGATTTACAGCTGCAAGGAAAGAACGTTTTGGTCACCGGGGCCGGTCAAGGGCTTGGTCGGTTCATCGGCATGGCCTTTGCCGAAGAAGGCGCCAACGTCGCCTTCCATTACAACTCGTCAGGCCAAGGCGCAGAGGAAGCAGCCAAAGAGGCTCGAGCTCTCGGCGTCTCGGCCATCGCCGTTGGCATCGATCTCACCGAACCTGAGGCCGTGCCAGCTGGCGTTGCCAGCATCGAACAGGAACTGGGGCCGCTCGACATCCTGGTCAACAACGCGGCCGCCACCCAAAGCAAGCCGTTTCTCGAAACAACCGAGGCCGACTGGGCGCCCCAGGTGGATGTGACGGTCAGTGGAACCATTCGCCTGGTGCACGCCGTCGTTGGACCAATGGTCGAGCGGGGAAGCGGCGCCATCGTCAGCCTTATGGGTGACTCGGGACGGGTTGGCGAGAGTCGACTTCTGGTGACCGCCACCACCCGCGCCACCACCATGGCACTGTCGAAGTCCATCGCCAAGGAGTTCGGACGAAACGGCATCCGAGCCAACACGGTGTCGATCGCACTGGTCCAGACCGACAACTTCGACGAGCACACCGGCAACGCCGACGACGAGCGCATGAAGAAGATCCTGGGCATGTACCCGCTACGCCGACTGGGACGACCGGAAGACGTCACCCCCACCGTATTGCTGTTGGCCTCACCGCTCTCCGGTTGGACCACCGGTCAGACGCTGTCGGTCAACGGCGGCTACTCGATGGTCTGATTCACCGATGACCATCGGCCAGACTGTCACCCGAAAAGAAGATCACCGGCTGCTCACGGGCAGGGGCCGTTTCGTGTCTGACCTTCAGCTCTCGCCGATGCGCCATGTGGCGTTCACCCGGAGCATCGTCGCCCACGCCCACCTGGCAACGGTCGACACCAGCGAAGCATTGGCCCTACCTGGCGTGCGAGCTGTCTTCACCGGTGCCGATATCCCACTGGCGCTCCGCGCTCAGTCAGCGCTTCCCGGATACGTCGAAACCGACCAACCGGCCCTGGCCGTCGGCAAAGTTCGATTCGTCGGTGAAGCTCTGGCCGCGGTCATCGCCGACAACCGCTACCTGGCCGAGGACGGCGCTGAACTCGTCGACGTCGACTACTCCCCTCTCCAACCGCTGGTGGATGCCACCGGCGTGGTGATCGACCCGGTCCACGACGACGCGCCCGACAACATTCTCATCCGGCGGATCTTCGAGAACGGCGACGTCGACACGGCACTCGAGCAATCGGCCGTGGTGGTCCGACGAGACCTCACCACCAACCGCCACGCTGGCAACCCCATGGAATGCCGGGCCACGGTGGCTCTGTGGGAAGACCACCGAAACCTCACCGTCTGGTCCGGCACCCAGGTACCCCATCTGGTCCGCAACATGCTGGCCGAACAGCTTGATCTCCCCGAGGGCAACATCCGGGTTATCGCTCCCGACGTTGGTGGTGGGTTCGGTGTCAAGGCCGTCCTCTATCCCGAAGACCTCGCCATCTGCGCCATGGCTCGAACCATGCCGGGCACCGCGCTGAAGTGGGTCGAAGATCGGGTTGAGCATCTCCACGCGGCCAGTCATGCCCGGGACCATCGTTATGAGGTCGAGGCCGGCTTTGCCGACGACGGTGAATTGCTGGCCCTTCGAGTCGATGCCACCTGCAACGTCGGTGCCTACTCCGTCTACCCCTGGACGGTGGGCATCGAGCCGCTCATGGCCGGCGGTCTCTTCACCGGCCCCTACCGGCTCGAGCACTACCGCTGCTTGGTTCGTGGGGTCACCACTAACACCTCACCGTCCGGTCCCTACCGCGGTGTCGCTCGACCGGCCACCGTCTTTGCCATGGAGGCAGTGCTCGATTCTGGAGCCCGGGCACTCGGCATCTCGGGGGCCGATATCAGACGCCGCAACCTGATCGCGCCCGATGACATTCCGTACCGAATGCCCACCCGGCTGGTCGACGACTCCGGTCACTATCTCGAGTGTTTCGAAAAGGCGTTGGATCTCGTCGAACACAACGGTCTCGACTACGACGGCTTACGAGCGGAGCAACAGAAACGGGTGGCGCACGGTGGCAACCCCATCGGTATTGGCTTTGCTGTCTACAACGAGCTGACCGGCTTGGGAAGAGCCGCTTCGGCTGGCCCTCGCATGCCATTCCGAACCGGTCACGAAGCCTGCACGGTTCGAATCAACCCCGAAGGCAGCGTCACCGTGCTGAGTGGTGTCACTTCCCAGGGGCAGGGTCTCGAAACCACGCTGGCTCAGGTAGTGGCCGGGACCATCGGTGTCGGGTTCGACGATGTCCAGGTCCGCTACGGCGATACCAACGAGTCTTTGTGGGGCTTCGGAGCCTTCTCCAGTCGGCAGGCCGTGATTGCTGGCGGTGCCGCCCTCCAGTCGGCCGAGGCGGTCCTGGAGAAGGCCCTGGCTTTGGCCGCAGAGCTGTATGAAGCCAACGCCGATGATCTGACGCTGACCAATGGCAACATCATGGTGGCAGGATCGCCCCAACCCATTGGCACCCTGGCCGACGTGGCCCGAGTCGCCTATCTGGAGTCCAACCGTCTCCCGGCCGGCTTTGAACCGGGGCTCGAATCCACCCGCTTCTACGACCCCGTCATGGGAGCGTTTGCCGCTGGCGCTCAGGTGGTTGTTATCGAGATCGAACGGAGCACCGGCGAGTTGAAGATCCTCGACCTGGTGTGTGTGGAGGATTCGGGGCGAATCCTCAATCCACAAATCGTCGAGGGTCAAGTTGCTGGCTCACTTGCGCAGGGCATCGGTGGTGCCCTCTACGAGCACCTGGTCTACGACGACGACGGCAACCTGAAGACCGGCACACTGCTCGACTATCTCATGCCAACCAGTGCCGAGACACCGGAGTTCACGCTCGGCCACCTCACCCACCACGCCGACAATCCGTTGGGTGTGCGAGGCGTGGGCGAAGGGGGCACGCTCGGGCCCGCCGCCACTCTCGCCGGCGCGGTGGCCGACGCAGTGGGCCTTGAGATCGATGAATTGCCAATCACCCCGGCCCGTATCTGGGATGGCCTCGCCCAACAGGGTGGGGCGGGCACGTGAAGCCACCGCCCTTCGACTACGCAGCACCAAGTTCGGTGACCGAAGCCGTCGATCTTCTCGCCGCCACCGAGGATGCAAAGCTCCTGGCCGGCGGTCAGAGTCTGATGCCACTGTTAGCGCTGCGACTGGCCCGGCCGACGCTGCTGGTCGATCTACAGGACGTGGAGGCTCTGAGCAGCATCGAGACCTCGGTCAGGAGCGTTCGCTTCGGTGCCATGGTCCGCCAACATCAGCTCGTCGGGTCCACAAGTCACCCGCTGATTGGTTCGGCGGCCCGATGGATCGCACATGCCGCCATCCGATCCCGAGGAACCATCGGTGGCAGTCTGGCCCACGCTGACTCGGCGGCCGAGCTACCGGTGGTTGCAACTGCCGTCGGAGCCACCATGGAAGCCGTTGGCCGTGGCCGCTCCCGATCGATCGGCGCCGACCAGTTCTTTCACGGACTCCTACAAACGGCGCTGGCGGAAGACGAAGTACTTACCGCCATCGATTTCCCGCTCCCCCGCCGGTGGGGATTCGCCGAATTGGCCAGACGCCATGGCGACTTCGCACTTGTCCTCGTGGCGGTGGCCGAGATGCCATCGGAGGACGACCGAACCCACCATTGGCAGATAGCCGTTGGTGGCATCGAGGGAACGCCGCGCCGATGCCTCAACGCGGAGCAGGAGGCGACAGTCGCAGGAGTTCACACCGCTGCTCAGATCGAGGCGGTCGCTCGATTGGCCTCTACCGAGATCGAAGCGGTCGACCATTTGCACGCCTCGGCAACCTACCAACGAGCCATGACCGCAGAGTTGGTCAGCCGGGCCCTCACCCAAGCAGTCGAGCCCACGACCATCTCGGAACCAAGCCAAAGGGAGACAGCTCCATGAGGGTCGAATTCACCGTCAACGGTTCCGCTGAATCCGTCGAGGTAGAGCCACGGGTCACCTTGGCCGATGCACTGCGGGAAGAACTTGGTCTCACCGGGACCCATCTGGGTTGTGAACACGGGGTCTGCGGTGCCTGCACCGTGCTCGTCGATGAGCAGCCGGTCCGGTCGTGTCTGATGCTTGCGGTCCAAGCCAGAAACGCCTCTCTCCAGACCATCGAAGGCTTGGAGCGCGAGAACGGCTCGCTCCACCCGCTCCAGCAGGCATTCAGTGACTGCCATGGGCTTCAGTGCGGGTTCTGCACCCCCGGCATGGTGATGACAGCCGTGCACCTGTTGGCCACCAACCCCGATCCCACCCGCGATGAGATTCGGGCCGAGATGAGCGCCAACATCTGTCGCTGCACCGGCTACAACTCAATTGTCGACTCAGTGGAGCAGGCGGCGACCGCCAGAGGCGCTCTCGCCCGCGACGATTAGCCCCGCCGACGTCGACGACCCGGCCGGCCCGCTGCCGGGTCCTGGCGGGCTGCGGCAGGCTCAGGGGCATCAACCACCGGCACCTCGGCCTTGCCGTCGAGCACCGCCCGCATGTGGGCGATGTGTTCAGCGGCGCTGCCACAGCAGGCCCCGATGATGGAGGCCCCATTGACCCGCACCCGGTGTGCGTGGGCGGCCATGACATCGGGTGTGCCGCTGTAGGTGAGGTTGGCGCCTTCCCAAACAGGAATACCGGCGTTGGCCTTCGAAACCAGCAGTACGTCAGGGTCAGCAGCCCGCATCTCGGCGATTGCCGCCTCGCTGTCGACGAGATTGTTGCCGCAATTCACACCCATCGCGGCAATACCGAGCGGCACCAAACGCTCGACCGCGGCGGTGCCGGTGACACCCATCATGGTTCGACCGGCGGTATCGAAACTCATCGTGACCACGACCGGCAGGTCGCTGGCCGACTTCGCTCCGGCCACCGCAGCCTCGACTTCTTCCAGACTGCTCATGGTCTCGATCCAGAGAACATCGGCACCGCCCGCGGTGAGACCCTCGGCCTGCTCGGCGAAGGCCTTGAAACAGGTCTCCGGCGTCATCTCGCCCATTGGTTCGAGAAGTTCTCCCGATGGCCCCATTGAGCCGGCCACCAGGACGCGATTGCCTGTCTGCTCGAACCAGCGATCGGCCACAACGCGGCCATTGGTTGCGGCCGCCTCGTTGAGCTCGTGAACCCGCTCGTGCAGCTTGTGCAGCTTGAGTCGGAATCCCGTTCCCCCGAACGAGTTGGTGAGGAAAATGTCGGCACCAGCCTCGACGTAGGACTGATGGATTGCCTGCACCTTCTCCGGTTCGGTGATGTTCCACTCTTCAGGCGGATTACCAGAACCCAGCCCAGCGCCGAACAACTGTGTTCCCATGCCGCCGTCGACCATCAGATGGCCTCGTTCGGTGGTCAGCTCGCGCAAAACATCCATGCCTACTCACTCTCTCGAAGTCCCGGAGAATGGTGGTGAACATCTGCTCACGAACGACCCAGCGGGCCCCACCGATCCTTCAACTATACATCCATCGGCAACGATCGCTGAGTCATGAAACGGGTCGGATCATCGGCGACCGGCCAGACCTCGTGGCACGTCAGCCAGCGGGCCAGGTTTTGGTTTCCTGGTGATCGCCAAACCAGGCGAACCAAAAGGCCTGGGGAACCACGAGCCGCGCCAGCTCTGTGCCGTCTGACAACCTGACTGCCGTCGTGCCCAGCGGCTCGAAGGTCGGTTGGTCACCGTCGCTCAAGCCGGTTCCATTGGCGTCAAAGACCCGGGCGCCACCGTCGGTGGGAACCGCCAACACTGTCTGACCGCCGACCTCGAAGACCAAGGGACCCTCCTGCTGAAGGGCCTCGACCTCAACCGCCAGACTTTCTCCGCCATAGGACAGGCCGAGCACCGGGGTCTTGAGAGCAAAGACATCGGGGGTGTCCAGAATCGGAAACCACACATCGGGGTTCTCGTAGTAGCCCTGGTACGCACCGCCCGGGTCGTAGGGGTACGCAATCGGTGGCCGCTCTGGCGTTTCGGGGAAGAAGATCGGCGGCGGAAGCTCCAACGTTTCGGAGTCCGGGTGTTCGGCAATCCAATCGGCCCATGTTGTCGTAACCAGCGGCAGTTGGGTGAGGACCTCGCCTTCCAGTGGCCCGCCAATGCCAACACCGCTCAGATGCTGCCAGAGCGTGTCGGTCTGGTTGTCGACCATGACTTTGTTGGAACTCCACAGCAGTCCCGAGGTCTGGAAGTCCAGCACCTGCTCCTCCCCGTTGGAATCAAACCGGCGATCGAAGGCCAAGCCGGTCCGACACAGAGTGCAGTAGACGATAGAAACCGGCACGCCGTCGATGATGTCGTTGGCCAGCTCATGGTGGCCGAGGATCCGAACCGGATAAGCCACCGCCGAGTCGTCGAATTCCACCCCCAACACCAGCTCTTCGGGCACCATCCACTCGGCCTCGCTGACGGGAAGCCGGGCTGGATCATTCAGCTCGGGAATCCCACCCCGAGTAACGCCGCCCCAGTGAATCTCCGACAACAGCTGATCGCTCGGCACCGTTGCCAACAGCTCGGCGAATTCGTCGTCGATTATCCCGTACAGGCCGAGCTTCCACTCCCGATAGCCCGCACCGGGGTCGATTTGCAGGCTCTGGGCCCACGTTCCGTAGATCTGAAAATCCTCTCCTCGGTTACGACCGGCCTCGAGCCCCGAGAGCTCGCCCAGCGCCTCGATGGCGTTTCGGTCGGTGATGGTCGACTGGGCCAAGCGGTGAAGATCGAGGATCCACGGGGCCCATCGGATATCTCCGGTGTCCCCCATTTCGGTCGCAATCACGGCGCTCTTACCGGAGTTGGGCGACTCGAGGAAGTCGGCGATCTTGTCCTCGAGAGAGGAGTCGACGAATTCCTGGGTCAGTCGGGAGTCCAACTCCGGCTCGTCCCGAAAGGTGGCCTCGGTGGTGGACTCGTTTGTGTTCAGGGTGGTGGTCGCACCGTCAGAAGCAGCGGAACGGTCCGATGTTGCGCTGGAGCTGCAGGCAGCCATGGTTAGGGCAAAGCCAACTGCGACTGCGGCGAAAGTTCGTCCACTCATGGACTGCTCAACCCGAGTAGCGACCCTTTACATTCCGCCAAAAGCTCTTTGTGTTGTCACTTCCGGTCGCTCGGGACAGCAAACCGGCTATTCCATCGGGGGAAACGAAGGTCAGCAGGATAAGGCCGATGCCAAAGACGAGTACGTCGTTTTCGAGCAGGTTGAGTCCGTTGTTGACTGCCGGAATGAGCACCAGGGCCAAGACCCCGTAGATGGCGCCGATCATGGTGGCCACCCCACCCAAAAGGGCAGCCGCATACAGGCGGAACGACAGGAACACGGTGAATTGCTCGTGACTCACAAACGGGAACAGGATGACCTGGAGGGCTCCGGAGACGCCGGCCAAACCAGCCGACAATCCGAAGGCGCCGGCCTTGACTCTGGGCAGATGAATACCGAAACCGGCGGCCGAGGTCTCGTCGTCACGTACTGCCTGCATGGCGCGTCCCATCCGACCTTTGAGCACGTTGTTGGTCATCCAGAACATCAGGCCGCAGACCAGGATGCAGAAGCCATAGCGCCACAGGACACTCTGGTCGGCACTGAGCCCCGTCCACGGGGGCGGGTCGAACCGGGCATCAACGGCCCGACCGCTCACACCGCCGGTCTGGTTTGGAAACTGTTTCGACAGGGCGGGAAAGATGATGGCCATGCCCAGCGTGACCAGCGCCAGGTAGATGCCTTTGATCCGGAGCGCCGGCAATCCGAGCAACCATCCAACCATTGAGGTGAACAGGAAGGACATCGGCAGCGCGACGAGGAATGGAAGGCTGAAGTCGTCGAGGAAGGTGGCCATGGAAAACGCCCCCAGTCCGACAAAAACCCCGTGGCCGAGGCTGATCAACCCGGCGTGACCGGTGGCGACGACCACCCCGAGCACACCAAGCGACAGCACGATCAAGCCGGCGTATCGCCTGAGCTGGATGGGGTCGGTCACCATCGGAAGCACGATGAGGCCGGCGAGGGCTACCAGCAAGGCGGTAGGTGGGCGTCTCATACCCGTTCGACCCGGCGGGACCCGAAGAGACCGGTCGGCTTGACCAGAAGCACGATGAGCATGGCAACCAGAGGCGGCAACAGGCTGATCTCGGTACCGATGAACGGCACATAGCCGGGAACCAGCGTTTGGGTGAGCCCGACGATGAGCGCACCGACAACCGCTCCGCCGGGACTGTCCAGGCCACCGATGGTGGCGGCGGCAAAGGAGTAGATCAACAGCCTGATCATCATGTTCGGCTCGAGCAGCACGGCGTCAGCCACTAGAGAAGCGGCCAGCGCCCCAAGACCGGCGGCCACCGCCCAACCGATGAGCAGCGTACGCCCAACGTTCACACCGACCAGCTGGGCCGATTCACGGTTAGCGGTGATGGCTCGAAAGGCCAGTCCCGCTTTGCTGCGGTGCAGGAACAGGCCGAGTAGACCCAGTACCACCAGCAGGGTGATCCAAACACCTATCGATTCGAAGCGAAGGCGGGCGTCGCCAACGGCAAAGAAGTCGCCGTTGGCCGATGGAAAGGGGCTGGGAAAGGACCGGGGGCTTGTCGTCCACAACTCGGTACTGAGCGCGTTGATAGTGATCAGCAAACCGATGGAGACGTTCACCACAGAGAGCAAGGGTCTGCCCTCCAGGGGTCGGATGAGGAGTCGCTCGGTTCCTGCGCCCGCGGCCATGCCAAACAACACGGCTCCGACGATCGCCAGTGGGACCGGCCACGGAAGCCCGGGCAGAATGCCGATCAGGCCGGAACCGGCGAGAATCACTTCGGTCGGCCGGAGCAGAAGAAAGCCGACGTAGGCACTAAAGGTGGCCATTTCGCCCTGGGCGAAGTTGAGCAGACCTGTGGCTCGGTAGATGAACACCAGTGAGATGGCGAGCGATGCATAGATGGCGCTGTTGAACAGCCCATCGAAAAGTCGTTGGAGGAGCAAAGCCACGAGTGAGATGTTCTCCCAGGGTTTCTGGCCCAGACAGCGCCGGGGCCGAAGGTCATGATTGACCCCCGGCCCCGAGCATACAAATTCAGTTACCTAGACCAGCTACCGACGAAGTCAGCAACCGACTGACAAATCACCAGCAGCCGGCTCAATTCGTCCTGCGAATTGAGTAGTTGCTGACGACTCACCAGCAGCCGGCTCAAATTCGCCCCGCGAATTTGAGTAGCTGCTGAAATCGCCCCAGCGATTTCAGCAGCCGGTGTCAGTCCAGGAGCAGTTCGGTGAGGAACCGTTCAGGTCGACGATGTCGCTGATGATCCAACTCTCAGAAGCTGCGTCGTACTCCGAGATGTCCGAGCCTTCGATGAAGAAGGCATCGTCGTTTCCATTCATGCCGAACGAAATGCCTTCGATCATGAACGGAGCTTGGAGCTCCATGGACCGCAGAGCGATCATGAAGTTGGTGCGGTTAAGACCGCCATCGAGTTCGTCGGCAATACGAAGGGCCTCAACATAGGGCCAGGCGAAGAGACCGAAACCGGTGCAGAAGTTGCTCTGTCCGGCCCAGTCGAGCCCGTCACCATCGAGGGTCTCCTGCATGAAGACGTAGTAGGGGTCGTCGGCAACCTTGGGGTCGGTACAGACCTTCTGGCCACCACCGATGATCAGGAAGCCGTCTCCCACATCACCGGCTGGCGCCAGGAATGAGGTCGGGTCCTTACATACCGAGGGGGCAAAGATGACGGTTCCAGCATCCTTGAGACCGGAGCGACCAGATTCCTCAACTGCGAGCAGGCAAGGGTTTCCAGCTGTCATGTAGATGAAGACATCGGGCTCTTCAGAGGCGATGGTTGTCATCTCGTTGGTCACGGTCGGCGCAGCCGGGTCGTGACGAACGGGGATGAACTCTGCAATGACGTCGGGGTTCTCTTCGGCGTAGGTAGCCATGCCGTCTTCGTAGGCAAGACCGAAGTCGTTGTCCATGACGAGTCCGGCGACAACGACTGGCAGTTGGTCAGCCATGTTGTTCTTGATCCATGCGCCCCAGAGGATGGCCTCGGTGGCATACGACATCTGGTCACCGGTGGTCCATGGGTGACCGACCGGATCGCCCCAGGCGGGGTGACCGGTCATGGCCAATGGATGAGGCACGCAGTTTTCGTTCATGGTGTCGTACACAGCCAGCGTGTTCGGCGAGCCCAGCGTTTCGATGGCGAACGGCTTGTCCGACTGGAGAAGCTCGTCGACCAGCTCGATGGTCTGAGTGGCGACGTAGGCATCATCCTTGGCGATGAGCTCGATGTCACGGCCTCCGATACCGCCGTTGGCGTTGACGTACCCAAAGTACGAATCCATGCCGGCGGCGATGTTGCCGTAGGCGGCCAGGTTGCCCGACAAAGCGGTGGTATGGCCCAGCAAGACAGCTGCGTCAGTCACGCCCTCGTCGTTCGACCAGTCGGCCGGACAGTCATTGGTGTCGATGGTAAATCCAGCGGGACCAGTAACGATGCCATCGTCACCGAGGCCGTAGCCATTGGCTTTGATGTCGTCGATGACGGCCTGGCGGTTGGCTTCCCACAGAGCTTCGAGCTCTTCAAAGGACCCTGGTGCTTCCATGGCGTCCTCGTCGTCGGCCATCTCGCCGTCGCCTTCTTCTTCGTCGTCACCTCCGGCCATAGCTTCATCGGCAGCCTCTTCGTCGACGCCACCAGCCTCTTGGCCACCTTCTTCTCCGCCTTCACCTTCGGCGGCAGTGTCGCCTTCACCTTCGGCGTTGCTATCAGTGCTGTCGCCGCAGGCCGCAGCCACCATGGCAAAGGCAAATAGCAGGGCTAGGACACGCAATAAGCGCTGTTTCATAGGTCTCCCCTTGTCAGAAACGAGAAGTCCCCCTTCTCGTTGCCCGCAGTTTGCACTACCTGGGAGTCAGATGCCAGCGAGGCTGTGGAACATGTCACATCGCTGTCTCAGAACCGCAACATTTCTCTTTTGTCTAGACGGAGCCTAAAACCAGAAGACCGAGGGCCAAAGGCCCCCGGTCTCCCAAGTATTCAACTTTCGGTTGCAGAGCGTCCAAGCCGCTCAGCAGCCGGCTCAATTCGCGCTAGCGAATTGGGCAGTTATTGATTCATCAGCAGCCGGCTCAAATTCGCCCTGCGAATTTGAGTAGTTGCTGACGAAGTCAGC
>CALHBU010000065.1 GCA_937930655.1 uncultured Acidimicrobiales bacterium
GCAGCTAGCTCATGAAGTAACGGTGGCGAACATGGCCTTGAGGTAGGCCCCTTCGGCAAAGCCGATCGGGTGGTCGATGGCGTGCTCTGCTCGCTCGAGTTCGTCCAGGCGGTAGCCGCCGCGTTCGGCGGTGAAATGGACAAGATCGAAGAACTCTTCGGCCGGGACCCGACTGGAGCATGAGGCTTGTACCAATGTGCCTCCGTTGACGATGAGCGGCAGTGCCAGCTCGGTGAGGCGGCTATAGGCCCGCCTGGCTCGTCCGACATCGGCCTGTTTCATGGCGAATGATGGAGGATCGACGACGACCAGGTCGTACGTCTCCCCCGCCGCAGCCAATTTCTCCATCACTTCGAAGGCATCGCCAACGGTCGACCGGTGGTCACAGCCCACGACTGCATCGGCGTTAAGGGCCAGATTTTTGCCAATGGTCTCGATGGCCCACGGATTCAGATCGACGCTGTGAACATGGGCAGCCCCGGCGGCCGCCGCATGAACTGAGAACCCGCCGGTGCAGGAGAACACATCGAGTACTCGAGCGCCTTCACTCAGCTCGGCCACACTGGCCCGGTTGTCCCGTTGGTCGAGAAAGTGCCCTGTCTTCTGTCCCGTTACCGGGTGCGATTCGAATCGGAGGCCGTTCTCGGAGAACACGCGAGGTTCGGTCCCGGCACCTACCAGCACCTGGCCGTCGACCAGACCATGGGTCTCGCCTCTCGCCACCTGACGAGCCAACCTCAACACCACGTCGGTGACCTGAAACCCAACGATGTCGGCGTCCAGCTGACTCAGCAGATCATGAAGATGAGGAAACCACGATGCCGAATACACCTTGCAGACAACGGTGCCGTCGTAGCGATCGAGGATGAGGCCGGGCAACCCGTCGTTCTCACCATTGATGAGCCGATAGCCGGTGGTTTCATCGGTTTCGAGCAGGGGGCGTCGGATAGCGGCCGCTGTTTCCAACGCCGAACGCCAGAAACCCCGGTCGATGGCGGCCGGCTTGCGATGCTGGAGAACTCGGACCCTGATGACCGACTCGGGGTCGTACAAACCGATAGCGACAAACTGCCGGTTGTCGTCGAACACCACGGCGAGGTCGCCAGCGTTGCCATCGAATGACTGGCGCTCGATTGCCTGGTCAAAGAGCCAAGGATGACCCCGTCGCAGCTCTCGTAGCGCGGGCGACGAAACTCGCAACGCCATTCGTTTGTCTGCCGGTCCAGCGACGGCTCGGAGCGAGGCGGCCAGTGAGGCATCGAGATCCACCCGGCCACGCTACGCCGGCGATCGCCGCCCGACGCCTCAAGAACCGAAGGTCGTACGGAGCCGAGCTCTGGAGCTATCTGCCAATGTCCCAAACGGACGACGGCGACAGGATTCGACAAGCTAGCCCTCGAGCGTCCTACGGCGCAGCCGTTGCATTCCACCAAGCCACCGGTCGACATCGTCGCCTTTGCGGCGCACATATTCTTCGACTTCGGGGTGGGGCAGGCAGTGGAAGCGCTCGCTTCGAATGGTGTCGACCGCGACCTGAGCGAGTTCGTCGGCCTCGATGATTCCGTCGGTTTGGCCGTCGCCAAGGCTTCTCGGCGCCATCGCGGTATTCACACCCTGCGGGCAAAGCACCGACACCTTGATGCCGTCGTCGGCGTGGGTGATCGAGAGAAACTCTGCCAGCTTCACCGCCGCAGCCTTGGTAACGCTGTATGGCCCAGAGCCCATGGCGGCAAGCAAACCAGCGGCTGACGCGGTGTTGAACAGGTAGCCCTCGCCGTTGGCAATCATCGAGGGGAGGACGGCCCGAGCGGCATACACGTGAGACATGACATGGAGGTCCCACTGCGTCTGCCAGACGTCGTTCGGCGCATCGGTGAGAACTCCCTGTCCGCCGGCCCCGGCATTGGAGCAGAAGATGTCGATGGGGCCATGCTCGGCAAGGGTCCATTCGACCAGGTCGACGATCTGTTGCTCGTCTGTGACATCGCAGGCTCGTCCCACGCAACCGATATCGGCTGCCGCGGTCTGGACCGCAGCCTCGTCAAGGTCAGCCAGAACAACCTGACGGGCCCCTTCAGCCAGAAAGGCCCGAGCCAGAGCTTGGCCGATGCCGCCACTGCCTCCGGTGATGACTGCTACCCGGTCGTTGAGTTCCATGGCCGGCGAGCCTATGTGCTGTTGGCGGGCAGGCGAAAAACGTCACCAACCGTTCCAATGGACGAAGTCATCGAACGGCTTCCTGGCACCGACCTTGAAGTCGGTGCCCAGGGTGTGGGCGATCGGTATCAACGCCACCTGCTGAATCTCGCTGAACGGGATGTCGAGAATGTTGGCGACCTCTTCCTCGGCCGAGAGATGGACGGTCGTCCAACAGGTGCCCAAACCCCGGGCTCGACCAGCGAGCATGAAACTCCAGGTGGCTTGGATCACCGAACCCCAGCGGAGGGCTTGTAGCTGGGCCGGGGCTCCATCGAGTCGGCCTGTGATGCCTGGCACCAGAATGGCCGGTATCTCGGGGAAGTTGTCGGCGAGGTGGCGGGCCGAGTCCATCATCCGAAGCCAGGCCGCCCGAGCAGCTGGATCGGGCTCAGCGGCCGCTGTTTTTTCCAGATAGTCGTCGCTGATCATTCCGTTCCAGACCCGCTTGTAAACCTCACCCACGGCTCGGCACTGCTGGCGATCGGTCGAGACGACGAAGTGCCAGTCCTGTCGCAGCGACCCGGTCGGGGCTTGTAGACCTAGTTCCAGACACTCTTTGAGTAGTTCGGACTCGACCGGTTTGGAGAAATCGAGCCTTCGTCGAACCGACCGGGTGGTCGACAGAAGCTCATCGGATGACAGTTGCAGCATTCCAGCCTCGCTCTTCTTGGGGTCGCAGCACTGTGACCCACGTCGGGAAAATTCGCACGAAACCGCGACAAGTTACCCGTGAGTAGCGTCATAGAAGATGACCATTGCACCCGGAGTAGAAGAGCTGTCGTCCGCGACAAGCCTCTCAAGCCGGTGCGGTGGCGGATGTCGGGCCTCACTCCCTCCTGAGGCTCGGCATCCGATCCCCCTTCTAGTCGGACTGGCCGATCAGACGCATCAGGCGATGCTGAATGACCGGAAGGAAGCCAAGGGCGGCGAAGGCCACCGGTGTCACTGTCGAGAGGGCTACGAAGACGCCGACCATGACGGCGATCAGGAGGACAACTGAAACCACCGCCTGCTTCTTGATAGTTGGTCGCCTCGCACCGGCGAGCCCATTCAGTGGCCTCGTGGGAGTGTTCAGCATTGGACGGTCCTTCCAGTTGCATCCATCGATGGGTCAACCCTCGCCTCGATCGGAGGTGCCGCAATCGGGGTCAGCCCCATGGCCACTAGGGGATCAGATCAGCAGTAGACCGAACCGCTACAGCGCCAAGGCGAACGGTAGGCAGAACCGGCGAAGACCTCGGGCTCGGCTTCGGCCACAGCGTTGCCGGCAGCCGGGGTGGCGAAAATCTGTGTCCAGTAGTAGCGGTAGGCCGATCCGGCGTTGCCGGCGACGCCGACCCCGATCTCCGTGAACTGACAGTTGTCCAGGTTGGCCCGATGGGGCGGACTGTCCAGCCACTGCTGAACAACTTCCTCGGGCCGCCAAAGGCCAGCGGCCAGGTTCTCACTGGCCGTCAGGTACCGGTAGCCGGACTGATCTATACGGTCGAAGGGGTCCAGCCCGGCCGGGGAAAGATGATCGAAGTAGTCCTGTCCGGCCATGTCGTCAGAGTGGGCCCGAGCCACGGTGTTCAGCCGATTGTCTGCGGCAACCGGCCCACAGCCAACCGAGGCCCGATACTCGTTGGCAAGAGCAATCACCTGAGCTTCAAGGCCCGACTTGCTGACCGTCGCAGCGTTGGCTGGCGCCGACGGCACTATCACCACTCCCACCATCAAAACCAGCATCACTACCAACACTGCACCTGCCGGTGCCGCTGACAGCGCACGACCGGTCAGCCTGGAAACGAGACGTCGAAGATGCCCAGAGGGCATCGCAAGGATCTTCATGTGAGTTGTCTTCCGCCGGGCCACGAAACGGGCCATCCACTACATCGCCCACTCACAGTGACCGAACTCACGGAAAGGGCTATCGGGGACATCCCCCTGCGACTCCCCGACCCAGCAGGACCCGCCGACTCTCCTCACATGTGGCGGCTGCACGCCCCGGCCCGAATCAACTGGCGGTCGTGGACCCCTCTCGAGGGGTCCCAGGCCGCCAGTTCGGCCCGGGCGGGGTCTGGGGCCGCCGGAAGCGGCGGGCCCATTTGGAGGGCGCAGCCTTGGCGGCCGATGGAAGTCGTGGGCCCGGTGGGTATCGAACCCACGACCGAGCGATTATGAGTCGCCTGCTCTAACCACTGAGCTACGGGCCCCACTGCATTTTTCTGATGCTTGCAATTGTGGGGCCAGACTACCGGTGTTCTGTTCAGCCAGAACCCAGCACGATGGCTGCCAGGCCGCCGCCGATGGCAACAGCAATAGAACCAAGGCCAACCGCGGCCCAGACATTCTCCCAGGCGTTCATCTCGCCGCCCGGCTCCTTCTTCATGATCATGCTCGATACAGCGAAAAGCACAGCGGCAGCGGCCACGACGTAGCGAAGCAGCGGCGGGCCAAAGGGCCACACCAC
>CALHBU010000066.1 GCA_937930655.1 uncultured Acidimicrobiales bacterium
GCGCTGCACCACGGCCGAAACGAACGACGAGAGTTCGGAACCGCCGAACTTCCGGAACCGCTACCTCGCTTCCGCACGATGTTTGCGAAGCAAACTCGGATTCGAGCGGAGCGAGAAACGTGGAGCTGAGGGGAGTCGAACCCCTGGCCTCCTCGATGCGACCGAGGCGCTCTAGCCAGCTGAGCTACAGCCCCGAAATGGGGAATTGTCAGGCTAGCGGCCTCAGCGCTCGCCGATGGCCTGAATCTGCACGGGGCTGCTGGTGCGGTCGGCATTGAGATAGGCGACCTTGGTGCCTCGCTCGGCCTCGTAGGCGCCGGCACGAGCGGCCAGACCGATGTAACCGAGCAGCATGAGGCCCAACAGCGCTACCTGCCAGACGAAGATTCCCTGCAGCGCAATGGCCAAGACAGCCGAAATTACAACGGCAATAACCAGGGCCATCATGATCTGAAGGCGGCGTTTGCGGGCCGGCTGACGACCCCAACCCTGGGAGCCGGTGGCAGCCTGCGAGAGCGAACGCTCCGGCGCCTGTCCGAGGACCGAAAGTTGCTTGTTGAAATGGCCCACCGGGTCCCGGCGGGCAACGTTGAAAAGGTTCTCTAGCAACGGTCGTCCAAGCACCCAGGCCCATACTGCTGCCAATGCAACCAAGGCCAGCGTCTGGATGAGGTTCATGCGTCGTACTCTCTTCTGCGTCCAAAGTTCGGGCGGGCGGTCAGCCGAACTTCCACCGGCGGGACGGTACTACGACCCACAGTGGGGAACAACCGCAGGTGGCGTTCGGAGCCTTCGTTTCGGTGGTTGGGCATCAAACAGCGCCCATTTCTGGCGGTTCCTCAGCCGGTTGAGGCCGACGATAGGTGCCGGATTTTCCCCCCAATTTTTCTTGCAGACGGATCTGGCCAATCACCATTGCCTTGTCGGCGGACTTACACATGTCGTAGATGGTGAGGGCCGCAACCGAACAGGCGGTGAGTGCTTCCATCTCGACCCCGGTCCGGTCAACGGTGTCGACCTGGGATTCGATGTCGATGTAATCGTCGCCGATCTCGAAGTTTATGGTGACGGCACCGATCATCAGCGGGTGGCACAGCGGGATCAGATCACTGGTTCGCTTGGCTGCCTGAATACCGGCAATTCGGGCCACCGCTAGGACATCACCCTTGGCCACTCCGTGCTGCGCAACCAGACTTGCCGTTTCCGGCGTCATCGAAACCCGACCCCGCACAATGGCTCGCCGAGCCGTCGGCTCCTTCGGCGTGACATCGACCATCCGGGCATTGCCGAGGGGATCGAGATGGGTCAAATGGGGTTCTGCCACGAAGCCAGCTTAGTAGAGACCCTCAACCGCCGAGCTGACTCATGCCTTCTTGGGCCGACCTTCCGGTCGGACCGCCACCCTCAACCGCCGAGCTGACTCATGCCTTTGCTGGGCTTGATGAAGTGGACCTGGTTGATGCTGTGTCCTGCCCACTTTTCCTTTACTTCACCGGCGATTGCGGCCAAGAGTTCGTCGTCGGAGCCACCATTGCGGAGCAGGTCCCGCAGATCAACGTGTCGTAAGGCAAACAGGCAGTTCCGAAGCTGTCCCTCGGCGCTCAGGCGCATCCGGTCACAGCTTTCACAGAACGGCTCGGTGACACTGGCGATGATGCCGAACTCGCTACCACCCTCGGCGTAGCCATCGTCGGTGTAGCGGAAGCGTTCGGCTGGTGAGGACCCACGGGTAATCGGCTCGAAGTCGAAGTGCTCGGCTGCCTTTTCCAGAATCTCGGCGTACGTCACCACTCGATCGTTCGACCATTCGCCCTGAGCGTCGAGGGGCATGAACTCGATGAAGCGCACGACGATGCCCTTGCGGCGACCCAACTCGAGGAAGTCCAAGACTTCATCGTCGTTGATGCCGTTCATCAGCACTGCGTTGATCTTGACCGGGGCAAAGCCGGCGTCGACTGCGGCGTCGATGCCTTCGAGAACATTGGAAAGCTCACGACGCCGGGTGAGCTCGAAGAAGCGGTCCTGGTCCAGGGTGTCGAGGCTGATGTTCAGCCGATTCAGACCGGCGGCCTTCAGATCGTGAGCCAGCAAGGCCAACGTTGCACCGTTGGTGGTCATGGCCAGATCGATGTCGAGCGCCGCCAGTTTCTTGACCAGGATCGGCAGCCGGGCCCGAACGGTGGGCTCGCCACCGGTGAGCCGGATCGACCGCACCCCGGCGTGGTCGACAAGTACCTTGGCGATCCGTTCGATCTCCTCGAAGGTGAGCAGATCGTGGCGGTTCAGCCACTCCATGCCCTCTTCAGGCATGCAGTAACCACAGCGGAAATTACAGCGGTCAGTAACCGAAATCCGCAGATCGGTGTGCACACGCCCGAATCTGTCGACTAGCTCCATGCCGCCAGGGTACCTAGTGGCGGAGGCTGGAGAAAGGTCGGGAGCTGCCGATGGAACCTGGAGGGGCCCTTGTCACGTTTGGGAGGCACCAACATGAACCTCTTCAACCTCACTGTGATTCTCTGCCTAGCCATCCTGATCGTGGGCACGGTGGCGTTCATCATCCGCAGCATCGGTAGCGCTGTCCATCGTCTCCATACGGAGCGTCGCCAAATTGTCGGACCCGACGGCACCTGGACCACCCGGATCCTCTGGACCCATCGCAAGGCCAGTCTTGGCATCGCCAGCACCATCTTTGGCTGGAGTCCTGCGCCGAAGAAGCCCAAAGATGAAACGTCAAAGAAAGGCAAACGCTCGTGGTCCTGGTGGGACGGTGCGGATCTCTTCGACGAGTTGTTCCTGGTCCTTCTGGCCGCCATCGCCACGGTGGGATTGCTCGTGGTGGCGGTGGTCGTACTCCTCTTGGCCGTCGAGCTCGCCCTCTTCGTTCTGCTCTTCTTTTTGTTCGGAGGGGGCAGAGTGCTTTTCCGGCATCCGTGGACCATCGAGGTCGTCACCCCGGAAGGCGTCCACCACGAGATCCAAGTGAAAGGTCTTCGTGAGACCCGTGAGACTCAGCTGCGTATCCGCCAGGAAATCGAAGCCGGCGTACTCCAGTTGGTGGCTGTCTGATTCAGAGATCAGTCGAGCAGCAGGGCCCGAACCTGACCACCGACCGCCACGCCGTCGCCGTCAGGGAGCACCGCCAGACCATTGGCAGTCGCCATTGCGCTCAGTTGATGGCTTCCTTGCCCACCAGCCGACCGAACCCGCCACGCTCCGTCGTTCTCCTGGCTCAGCACCACCCGCTGGAAGTGGGTCTTGCCGTCGGTGTGACGCCGGAGTGGCTCGTCGGCCAGCGCCAAAACATGAGGACGCAGCACATCGGGCCGTCCCATCATCTTCCGCAGAGCAGGCCGGGCAAAGAGCTCGAAACTGACCATCGAGCTCACCGGGTTGCCGGGGAGTCCGAAGATCGGAGTGTCGAGCAGTAGGCCAAAGGCCAGTGGCTTGGCTGGTTTGATGGCGATTTGCATCCAGTTCAGGTCGCCCAACTTGGCCAGCACCTGCTTGACGAAGTCGAAGTCGCCCATGCTCACGCCACCGGAGGTCAAGAGAGCGTCGACGCTCCCCACTGCATCTCTGAGGGCCGCCTCGATTGCGGCTTCGTCGTCTCGCAGGAGTCCAAGATCGACCGCTTCGAAGCCGGCTTCCTCCACCAGGGACAGCAAGGTTGGCCGATTGGAGTCTCGGATCTGACCAGCCTGCAGCGGCGATGGCCCCACCGTCAGCTCGTCGCCGGTGGAGAACACGCCAACCCGGGGCCGCTGGTGCACCAGCACCGTCTCCCGACCAACACTGGCCAGCACCCCGATGTGTCCAGGGGTCAGGACAGCCCCCGGTTCGAAGACCACCGTGTCGGCAGCGAGATCGTCGCCGGCCGGCCGCACGTGATTGCCGACCGGAACCTCGGCTCGAAGCTCGACTGCATCGTTGCCGACCGGGTTGGTCAGCTCGACCATGATCACGGCGTCGGCCCCATCGGGCATCGGAGCGCCGGTCATGATCCGCATTGCTTGCCCAGCCTCAAGTGGCCTGTCAGCGACCGCGCCAGCAGCAATGGTTCCGACTACCGGCACCGTGATCGGCGTGTCGTCGGATGCCCCGACGGTGTCGAGGGATCGAACGGCGAACCCGTCCATGGCCGTGTTAGCGAACGGAGGTATGGCCTCCATGGTCGCCACCGATTCGGCCAGCACCAGCCCTCTGGTTTGGCCGATCGGCACCTGGACAGGAGGTAACACCTCGATGTCTCGGTCGATGCGGGCCTGGGCCTCCTCGAGAGGGATCATGCTGTGAAGATACCTACAGGTTTTCCTGGCGGGCCACGTCGGCGATCATCTGCCGCACATCGTCGCCGATATCCGGTCGCTCCAACGCCAGCTCGATGACCGCCCGGAGATAGTCCAGCTTCTTGCCGGTATCGAAGCGGCCAGAGGCAAAGGTGAAGCCGAAAATGTTCTCGCTGGCCAGAAGGCTCACCATGGCATCGGTGATCTGAATCTCGCCCCCGACGCCAGGGACGGTGTTCTCGATCTCGGCGAAAATGGTGGGGGTGAAGAGGTAGCGGCCCATGACCGCCAGATTGGACGGAGCTTCGTCGGCCGGTGGCTTCTCGACCAAGGACAGAACCCGAACGAAGCGATCGTCGTCGGTTGCTTCGGCTTCGGCACAGCCGTACGACGAGATGTCGTCGGTCTCCATCAGACCCACGACCGACTCGCCGTGCTTCTCGTAGGCGGCGAGCATGCCGGGAAGCACGCCGGCCGACGGGTGCATGATGTCGTCGCCCAGCAGCACAGCGAAGGGTTCGGACCCCACGTGGTGTCGGGCAACCCCGATGGCGTGACCTAGTCCCAGGGCCTCTCCCTGCCGGATGAAGTGGATGTCGGCCATCTCTCCGAGCCGCCGAATCTCCTCGGCCTCGGCCGTCTTGCCTTTGTCGGCGAGAGCATCCTCGAGCTCGTTGAAGCGGTCGAAGTGGTCTTCCATCACCTTTTTGTGGCGGGAGGTGATGATCAGAATGTCGTCCATCCCGGCGTCGATGGCTTCCTCGACGATGTACTGAATCACCGGCCGATCGACAATCGGCAGCATCTCTTTCGGGACAGCTTTGGTGTAGGGAAGGAATCTGGTGCCAAGACCGGCGGCGGGGATGACGGCTTTTCTCACGGTGTTCACGTCTCGACTGTAGTTATGGGGGCCAACCGTCAGGCCGATAGCCTGAGCCTGCCATGCCGATTTATGAGTACAAGTGCACGATCTGCGAAGAGCATTTCGAGGTCGAACAATCGATAAAGGCCAACACCCTGAAGACGATCAAGGGTGACGACCACACCCATAAGGTCAAGAAGGTCTTCCACGCCCCGGGCATCAGCTTCAAGGGTGACGGGTTCTACAAGAACGACGCCCGAGGCAAAAAGAAGGACAGCGAATCCAGCTCGTCCAGCGAGTCCTCGGCGTCCAGCTCGTCCGACGTAAAAAGCTCCGATACCAAAAGCTCGGACAAGAAGGCCGACAGCAAGAGCTCCGACAAGAAGAAGCCGGACAAAAAGAAGGCCGACAGCAAGTCCTAGCGCCGAGTGCAGAGCACCACAGCGCCGTCGGGCCACGGGCCCCACCCACACGGACAAAGACATGGGGAGGCCACCTATGGCCACCACTCCACCGGCACCCGGCGCCCTTCGCCGACCTACCCACCAGCACTCGCTTCTTTCCCGAGCGGTAGCCCTCACCAGAGCTCGACTGGATCGGCGTCGACTCGTTGCCGTTGCCCTGGCAACTCTCGCCGTGGGGCTCGCCGCCCAGGCCATCCAGCGGAGCCAGGACATCCAGGCCCAGCTAGGCCAAACCGATTCGGTGGTGGTTGCGAACCGGGATCTACCTGTCGGCCATCGGATCGAGGCCACCGATGTTGTTCTCCGACAGCGGCCGGTTGGCCATCTACCGCCGGGCTCATTCCGAAACCAGGAAGACGTGATCGGAGCAGTCGTGGTTGCTGCCACGGTCGACGGTGAAGCCATCGCTGGCCACCGTGTCTCGACTCATCGGCTTGGGCTACTAGCTGGCGAACAAGCCCTTACCGTCCCGTTTCCTCTTGCCCCTCCCCCCGTCGTGGTTGGCGACTCGGTCGAGGTGATGGGGGTCGGCGTCAACGGCGGTTTCGACGGGCTGGGAGCCGACGGGCCGGTGTCGGTCACCGCCCGGTCTCTCGGGTCGGCCCGGGTGCTCGTTGTTGACGACAACGGCATCACCCTCGCCCTCGGGCAGGACCAGGTTGCTCCCATCCTCGAACAACTCGGCGGCGGCACCGTCGAGCTTGTGTTCAGCGGCCCTGAGAGGCCGGTTTCCGGCGATGAGTAACCGGACACAAACGGGTAGTGTTCGCGCCATGAGCTCCATCGACATCGGATCATTCGGCATCTGGACCCCCCTTCTCGACCTTCACCCCAACAGCAAAGCAACCGAGGTAGTGGCAGAACTCGATGCCATGGGGTGGGGCGCGCTGTGGCGCCCAGAGTCGACGGGCCGTGATCCTCTCATCACCGCTGCGCTCTGGCTGGAGGCAACGGAGAACATCGCGGTGGCAACGGGTATCGCCCAGACCTACGCCCGCCACCCACTCACCATGAACTCTGGCGTTCGAACCCTCGACGAAGCCTTCCCCGGTCGATTCCTCCTCGGGCTCGGCGTCAGCCATGCCCCGATGGTCGAAGGAGTTCGAGGTCTCGACTACTCCCGGCCGCTGTCGGATATGTCGGCCTACCTCGATGCCATGGATGCCTCGCCGTTCACCGGCCACGGCCCCGACGGTCGGCCACCCCGCATCCTGGCGGCTCTCGGCCCCAAGATGCTTGCCCTCTCAGCCGAGAAGGCCGACGGTGCTCACCCCTACTTCTCAACGCCGGAACACACCGCTCTGGCCCGCGACATCATCGGCCCCGACAAATTCCTGGCTCCGGAACAGATGGTGTTCCTCGAGACCGACCCCGAGCGGGCTCGCCGGGTGGCCAGAGACAACATGGCTCGCTATCTCCAGCTCCCTAACTACACCAACAACCTGAAGCGGCTGGGTTTCACCGACGAGGACATCTCCACCAGCAGCGACCGACTGGTCGACGCCATCGTCCTGTGGGGCGACCTCGATTCCATTGTGGCCAGAGTGCGCGAGCACGCCGAGGCCGGGGCCGACCATGTGTGTGTCCAGGCGCTGGTCGAGGATCCGACCGAGTTGCCAATGGACGACTGGCGTCAGCTGGCTGACGCGCTGATCTCGTAGCTCCGACTACTCGTTCTCCGGCACCGAAGGCACGATCCGGGGTGTCCATGGCCGAGCCTGGTCGAAGTGGTGCCCGACGATTCGGCCCTGCCGCAGCGAGTCGAGAAACTCATGCGGACCGTCAAAGTCCGGCATCTCGACATAGGCCGCGCCGAGGGCATTTGGCACATGGGCGTCGCTTCCAGCTCCGGCCGGTAGGTCATGTGCCACTGCGAAGTCGGCCGCCTTGGCGTTGAGTGACTCGAGGCTGGTCTTGGCATTGCGGACCTCGAACGCATCGATCAGGTCGGCGGCGACCAGCTCGTCGATCGAGGCCGGACTCAGGCAGTTACGCATGGGATCGAACGGGTGAGGGACGTAGGTGATGCCTCCCTGCTCACGGATGATCCTGGCCGCATCGAGCAGGTTGGTGCCTCCCGGGATGCGATCGGTGAGGAAGAGACCAATAAGTTCGCCCGAACCGACCCGAAGCTCTTCCCCCACGATGACTCGACACGGCAGCTCATCGAGCATCTTCTGTGCTCCCGCCGTTGCGTTGTGGTCGGTGATGCACAGCACATCAATGGCCGATGCTTCGACCGCGCCGAGTAGTTCCTCGGGAGTTGTTGTGCAGTCGCCAGACCACATGGTGTGGCTGTGCATGTCGACCCTGACCCAGCCCTCCTCAAGAGGTTCGGCTAGGTGAGGGTGACGTTCGATGGCCTCCGCCGACGCCATCAAGCAGCTGCGCCAGAGAGCATGACATCGCCGATGACAAGGCTCGGCGTGCTGACGCCGTTGGACAGGTGCTCACGATCTGAACCAATGGCGTCGATATCGAGCAGCAAACGCTGGAGAGTGGAGCCGACGGTGGCCTCACCGATGGGCTCGGCCAGCTCGCCATTGCGGATGATCCGCCCCTCGACCCCGAGGGAAAGGTCGCCCGAAACGGCGTTGACGCCAGAGTGGAGGCCAGCGAGGCTGAACACGAACACACCGTCGTCGACGCCAGCAATGAGCTCATCAAGCGAACCGGCGCTGCCGTTCTGCACGCTCAGTGCGTGAATGCCGGGCCCGGGAAGGCCTCGGGCGCCCCGTTGAGCCGATCCGGTCGAGCCGGTGCCGCCCCGTCGGCCGGTGTAGGAATCCCAGTAATAGCCCTTCAAGACGCCCTCCTCGACGAGGGGGACTCGCCGACAGGCCAGACCCTCTCCGTCATGGGAATCGGCACCCAGTGAATCGGGATCGGTGGGGTCGTCGCCAAAGCTCAGCGAAGGATGGGCGATGGTCTCGCCCACCCGGTCGGCAAACGGCGTGCGGCCCTTGATGACCCGGCCACCGGAGAGGGTGCCGGAGATGACAGACAGAACGGTGGCCGACAACCGAGGGTCGAGCACAAGCTTGACCTTCCGACTGGCCGGCTTGGTCGAACCGAGCAGGTCAACGGCGTGGCTGACAGCTCGTTCGACAACGCCGTCGAGGTCTATATCGGCTGGCTCGCGGGCGCCATCGCCGGCGTAACCGGTTTGGGCCTGGCCGCCATCGTCGGCGAGAGCCTGGACGCCCACGCCGGCTGACGTAGCGCGCGTGGAGGCCCGAATGCCATTGGTGGAGGCCAAGGCAAAAGCACTGGCACCGTCACCGTAGGTGGCGGTTCTAACACCGGTAATCCGAGTGTCGGCCGTTTTGACCCGACGCTCGAGCTCGATGGCTAGATC
The DNA here is from genome assembly GCA_937930655.1 of uncultured Acidimicrobiales bacterium. Classification (GTDB taxonomy): domain Bacteria; phylum Actinomycetota; class Acidimicrobiia; order Acidimicrobiales; family SZUA-35; genus JAHECQ01. The sequence goes on from CALHBU010000066.1 coordinate 8,974, forward strand.
GATCTTGTCCTGGACTGAATGGTTGAAGATGCCCTCCCGCCACAGGTCGACATCGACCGCATCCACACCGTCAGCTTCGGCGATACCGGCATCGGGATCGACCTCGGCAAACGACGCATTGTCCCGAGCATCGATCAGCAGGCGATCGACAACGTCGGGATCGAGGGTGCCGGCGCTGGCAAAACCCTCACGACCGCCGCGCAGGATACGGACGCCGATGCCCTGATCCTCGGCTTGGGTGAGTGACTCGACTGCTCCGTCGTACACCCGGACACTGGTGGAAACCCCATGGGAGCAGGCGACCTCGATTTGTTCGTCGCCTTCAGCTTTGTCGACCAGGCGAGAGGCAATGGCCAGAAGCTCGTCGGGGCTCATGCTGCTGTTCCACCGATGGTCATCTCGGTGACCCGCAGGGTTGGGACGCCGTCGCCGACGGCGACGCCCTGTCCGTCCTTGCCACAGGTTCCGGGGGGACCCATCTCGAAGTCGTTGCCGATGGCATCGATGGCTTCGAGCACGTTTGGTCCGTTACCAATGAGCTGCCCCTCGCGGAGAGGAGCGGTGATCTGGCCGTCCTCGATCAGGTAGGCCTCTGTCATGCCGAACACGAAGTCGCCCGATGTGGTGTTGACCTGGCCGCCACCGAGACGAGCCACGTAGACCCCTTGCTCGACACCGGCGATGATGTCGGCCGGATCGGACTGGCCGCCGGCCAGATAGGTATTGGTCATACGCACCATCGGGAGGTGCCGGTAGCTCTGACGCCGGCCGTTCCCCGTGCTGGCTCGTCCCTCTTCCCTGGCCCGGATGCTGTCCCACATGTAGTCGACGAGGATGCCGTCCTCGATGAGCACATTCCGGGCGCCCGGCTGCCCCTCGTCGTCGATAGCGAAGTGACCCCACTCGCCGGGCATGGTGCCGTCGTCGATCAGGGTCACCAGTTCCGAAGCAACCTGCTTGCCAAGACGGCCGGCAAAGGTCGATGCCCCCTTGCGGATGAGGTCGGCTTCGAGGCCGTGACCACACGCTTCGTGAAAGAGAACGCCGCCCGACCCTGGTCCGATGACGACGGTGTGGGTACCGGACGGCGCGGGGCGGGCCTCGAGTTTGGAAACGGCTCGGGCTGCTGCGCTGGTGGCTAGGTCCTCGACCGAGTAGCGGTCGAAGATCTCGAATCCCATGGTGTGACCAATGGACTCCCGTCCGGTCTGTAGACCGGCATCACCGGACGCAACACAATTGACCGAGAAGTTGGTTCGGGTCTGATCGTCGGAGGACAGCAGACCATCGGAATTTGCCACCAGAATGCGTCGTCGGTTGTCGCCGTAGTTGGCGCTGACCTGAGTGATCGACTTGTGGTGGTCTCGCGCTACTTGATCGGCCCGCTGGACGGTTTCGACCTTGGTGGCCTTGTCGACATCGCCAGGACGGACCTCGATGGTTGCCGACGTGACCGACACTGGCTCGACCTCGATGGCCCGGGGATTGCCCGAACCGCCCTTGGCCGCATCGGCCGCTGCCTTGGCCGCCTTCAGCAGGCTGGCTTCTCCCAGGTCGGCGGTGTGGGCGAACCCCGTGGTCTCACCGGCGATCACCCTGATTCCGGCCCCCCGATCGCGGCTCGACGCAAGATTTTCTATCCGACCATCGTCGAGGTTCACCGAGTTTCGTTCTTGATCTTCAGCGAAGACCTCAGCAAAGTCGGCGCCGCCGGCCATGGCAGCGGTGAGTACCCGGTTCAGAGTTTGTTGATCGATCACGCCCTCAGGGTACCGCCCCGACGGAATCGGGTTGGATGCCCGGGTACTGAAAGCGGTCCCGGGAATCAAGCGATCCCCTTTAAAACCGATCCGCACAAGATCTCCTGAGCGTCAATACATCTTCCACACATCTGGTCCGCTAGCGTGAACGGTGGTGTCGCTGCTCCCCCAGATTCACTCCCCTGCTGACCTACGGCATCTGACCGCTGCTCAGCTTCATGATCTCTGTGCCGAGATTCGGGAAGAAGTCGTTGCGTCCGTCCATCGCATCAGCGACGGGCATCTCGGCTCCAACCTCGGCGCAGTCGAACTCACCATCGCCCTCCACCGGGTGCTCGAATCCCCAAACGACGTCATCCTCTGGGACACCGGTCATCAGACCTACGTCCACAAGATGCTCACCGGCCGCACCGACGACTTCCCAACGCTGCGGCAAGCGGGCGGTCTGTCGGGCTACCCCAGCCGGGAAGAGTCCCCCCACGACTGGATAGAGAACAGTCACGCCTCGACCGTGCTCGGCTACGCCCACGGTCTAGCAACAGCCTTCGAACACCATGGCATAAGCGATCGTCGGGTTGTTGCCGTCCTCGGCGATGGATCAATGACGGGCGGGATGGCATTCGAAGGGCTCAACAACCTCGGCCATTCCGGTCGCAACGTGACCATCGTGCTCAACGACAACGGGCGCAGTTACGCCCCGACCATCTCGTTGCTCAGCGAAAGCCTGGTCAAGATCAGGTCCAACCCGGTCTATATGCAACGGCAGCGACGGCTCGAACGCCTGGCCTCGAAGCTGCCGTTCATCGGCAAGTATTCAAACGTCGGTATTGAGGCGTCCAAGGCCGCCATCCGCGAGGCCCTCGAGCCCCGGTCGTTCTTCGAGCCGTTGGGTGTTCGTTACATGGGCCCCTTTGACGGGCACGACATTGACGAGCTCGAAACCGCCCTCGTCAACGCCGGCCAGTTCGATGGACCGGTCGTGCTTCACGTGTTCACCCAGAAAGGTCGAGGCTACGCCCCAGCCGAGAACGACCCCATCAAGAACATGCACGACATGGGCGGTCTCAAGCCTGAGTCGTACACCGCGGCATTCACCGAAACTCTGGTGAAGCTGGGCGAGGAACATCCCGAGCTTGTAGCCATCACCGCCGCCATGCCCGACTCGACCGGCCTGCTGCCCTTCATCGAGCGGTTCCCCGATCGGGCCTACGACGTCGGCATTGCCGAACAGCACGCCGTCACCGCAGCCGCCGGTATGGCCATGGGTGGCCTTCGACCAGTGGTGGCGCTGTACTCAACCTTCCTCACCCGGGCGTTCGACCAGACCAACCTCGACGTCGGCCTGCACGAACAACCGGTGATCTTCTGCCTCGACAGAGCCGGAATCACCGGCAACGACGGGCCCTCCCACCACGGCATCCTCGACTTGGTGCTCATGTCGAAAGTTCCGGGCATGACCATCTTCTGCCCGACCTCCTACCAGGAGCTCCAGCAGATGCTGGTCGACGCCTACGACCTCGACCGTGGCCCGGTCTGCATCCGTTGGCCAAAGACAGCTGCCCCGAGCGTTTCCGACGACAAAGTCGGCCGCGGCCTCTCAGCCCGCAAGGACCGCTCCGGTAGCGATGTCTGCCTAATCGGTATCGGCAAGATGTTCGGCGCGGCGCAAGAAGCTGCCGATCTCCTGGACGAGGCCGGCATCTCGACAACCGTCTGGGATCCCCGAGTCGTCAAACCTCTCGACCCCGACATGGTGGCCGATGCAGGCACTCACCGTCTGGTCGTCACCATCGAAGATGGTCTCCGTCACGGGGGCATCGGATCGGTAATCGCCGACGAGCTCCAGGCGGCAGGCACCCGAGTCGAGGTCCTCGGGGTACCAACCGAGTACCTCCCGCAAGGCAAGCCGGACACCATTCTGGCGTCGCTCGGTCTTGATGGCGCAGGTGTCTTCGAATCGGCCAAGGCCGCGTTCGACGCCCTCTGATTAATCTGACGCCCGGCTTCCAGCCGCCTGCTTGGCCAGTGACACGTAGTCGCTGAGATTGAT
>CALHBU010000067.1 GCA_937930655.1 uncultured Acidimicrobiales bacterium
GCGGAAGCAGCCATGGAAGATCCGGTTTAGCAGCACCGTGCTCACACTGCCTTCCGCACTGCCTTCCGCACTGCCTTCCGCACCGACGCACGACCGTGGTCCGTGCGGACGCGCCCGTTCATCACCGGCATCAGGCCTTCAGTTGTGGTGCGGTCTTCGGCCGCGATCGGGGAGGCGGTCGGGCCGATGTTGCTGCCAGAGTGTTCCGTCGGGCCGATGAACTTCAAGGGTGCGATCGGGCAGCAGTTTGAGCGTGTAGCCGCCCTCGTGAGCCAGATGGTGACAGTGGCTACAGAGAGGAACGAGATTGTCGAGATCGGTTGGCCCGCCCGGCGAGTGTCGAGTTGGCGCCCACTCGATGATGTGATGGGCCTGGCACCACTCGATGCTCCGGTCGCACATCCCGCAGGTCGAGTAGATGGCCGTCAGGGCCACCCACTGGGCATCGGTCGCGGTGCGGTACTTGCGGCCGACATCGATCGGCAAACCACGCGTATCGAGCAACACCTTCTGGATTACCGCATCGCAGGCCAATCGGTCAGCAGCATCTGGATTGATTGGTCTGCCGTCCGAGGTCTCACAAACCGAGTGGTCATGACGTCCAGTGGTTGTCGTGTCGTGGTCGACCACTAGCGAAATGTGCGTTCGTCGTCGACCACCATTGGCCGATGCCACAAGCTCACACAAGGCGGCCGCAGCAAGGTTGGAGTCCTTGCGGAGGGGTTCTGGCCCGCCCACCGAATCGTTGGCCATGGAAGCAGTCTGACGATCGATGGCGCCGACAAAGGCAGCAAAACGCTCGCTGTCCAGCGAGCCCCGGAAGTGGCCCATGCCGTCCCGGCCGGTCCAACTCTTGAATTCCGATGCTTCCCGCTGTTGCTTGGCCGTCTTTCTTCCGTGGTCGCCTCGGGCTCGTTCGGCCAGGGCCTTGGCCTTCTTCCGAAAGACCTCGGGCGGGAGACGCTTGGCATCGGCACACAGTTCGTCTTGTCCCTCGGCGAAATTCGCTGCTTCGTCGTCCGAGAGCCCCGACAGAGCATCGGCCACCGCATCGACATGCTCGGCCGAGGTCTCGCCGCTGGATAGCGCGTCGCCGATCTTGGGCAACGTGGTTGCAGCCTTCGAACGGCGGGCTTCGCTGCGCGCCGTCTTGGCGCTGACTTCGCCGCCACCACGCAAGGCCTCGTTGGCGTCCGGGCCGCTACCTAGAGACGACAGTTCGGAAGCCCGCTGGCCGATCCGAGCAGTGAGACCAGCCAATGACCGCTCGAGCTGTCTGACCCGCGTGGTGGTGTCCCTCAACCGCTCCGAGTCCATGTCGGAAACATCACAGGCCTGTACTCGAGCAATGAGCACATCGAGCGGCTGAGTCGTATCGGCGGTTCTCACTGACGCTGTGGTTGTCGCAGTCATCAACACCTCCCGGGAACGCTCACTTGGATTCATTCACTTGGGGAAGTGAAAACTTCGAGGCGACCCGAAGGCCGTGAAGAGAACACTAGCAAACAAGTGTTCCCCTCACAACCCCGGATTAATACTAAAGAGATGCATAAGACGAGTTAGATACTATCCCTTTGCATGCTTCTCGGTCCATGCCTCGAGCGCCGCTGCTTGTTCGGCATTGAGCTTGTCCCGCACCGACTGCGCCCGAGCAACAGCGTCGTTCATCCGAGCGAAGGTGTTGCCCTGGAAGTGGGGCATAACCCGTTGGGCCATCAGCTCGTAGCTGCGGAACTTGGCATCGGGGCTGGCGAAATCATGATCCATGCACATGTAGCCGCCGAACCCGCCGGACTGCTTCCAGAGCGACTCGATTTGGTTGATGCAATCCTCGGCAGTGCCGATGGCCCCAACTCCTGACTCATTCACCCAGGCGATCCGCTCTTGCAACGTGTCACCCTCGGGCACGAACTGAGGTGCAGCCGCAGTGCCCTGGAGGTAGTCGAACCAGTGCTCGATGCCGTGCTCGACATCTCGCATCGCCTGCTCCCGGGTCTCGGCGATATGCATGAGGCCCACCAAACGCCAGTCGTCTCGGTTGGCGGTGTGGCCATTCTCCTTGGCCATTTCGTCCCACACGTCGTAGTGCAGCGCCAGTACATCGGCCCCGATCTGCATGGTGGCGCCAATCGAGAGCACACCAATACCGTGCCTCCCGGCGATTCGAGGTCCCGATGGCGAGGCGATGGCGGCGACAGCGATGTCGATATCGGAATAGAGCGGTAGCTGACACTTCGCATCGTTGAGTTCGAACCAGTCCGTCTTCATGGTCAGCGGATCTTCGTTGGTGAGCAGGTGCATGATGGCTTCCATGCCTTCCTCCAACATGCGGCGCTGTTCCGACGGTTGAATGCCGATCATGTGGGCGTCGGTTGGCAGAGCGCCCGGTCCGGCGCCGAACATGAAACGACCGCGGCTGAGGTGATCCAGCTGGGTGATGCGGTCGGCAGTCCAAAGCGGGTTGTGATACGGCACCGACAACACGCCGGTTCCCAACTTGATGTTTCGCGTTCGTTCGAGAGCGGTGGCGCAGAAGATCATCGGGTCGGCGATGATTTCGGTGCCGCATGAGTGGTGCTCGCCGATCCAAGCCTCGTCGAAGCCGAGGTAGTCGAGCTGGCGTATCAGTTCGAGATCTCGATGGAGGTTGGCGTTTGGGTTGGTGTTGTGGTCGTGAAACGGCGCGTTGAACGTGCCGAATTTCATTCGTGGATGGTTGATCTTGGCCATGAAGGGCCCCCTTTGGTCGCGGAGCCGATCGGGTCATCAGCCCCAGATTCGTCGACAGGTCCCCTTGTCGACGTGCCAAGAGTCTTCCACCCTCTCTAGGTTGGCGCCATGGGGTCCATCGAGTTCCATTCCCTTACCGAGATCGCCAAGCGGGCCAAGGTCCAGCTACCGAAGGGGGTCTGGGACTACCTGGTCGGAGGCAGTGAGACCGAGACAACCCTGCGCCGGAACCGGTTGGCCATCGACCAGTTGGGCTTTCGGCCCCGTGTGCTCCGAGACGTTTCGACCGTTGACCTCACCTCCACTTTTCTCGGCCGGGACGTACGCATCCCGGTGTTTGTTGCCCCGGTTGGCCAACTCAACCACTTCTCGTCCGGCGCAGCTGCCGACGTGGCCAAGGCCTGTGCCGACTTCGGTGTGCCGCAGTTTCTCAGCTCCGGGTCACCCCCGGCCCTGGAGGAGGTTGCTGCCGTCGACCCCAACCTGCACGCCATCTTTCAGCTGTATGTCACCGGCGGTACTGAGTTCGTTGATGGCTACATCGACCGGGTGGAAGCTGCCGGGTTCAGCGCCTTCTGTCTCACCGTCGATACCGCCTGGTACTCCCGCCGGGAGCGGGACGTCCTGAACCGATGGGGCATCCGCTGGGCTAAGGCTGGCTTTGGTTCGGGCTCGGCCGCCTTGGCTTCACTCAGCTGGGCTGATGTCGAGCGGGCCCGTGCACGAACCACGTTGCCATTGATTCTGAAGGGCATCGCAACTGCCGAGGACGCTCGGCTGGCCGTTGAGCACGGCGTCGACGTTGTGTATGTCTCCAACCACGGAGGCCGTCAGCTTGACCACGGACGGGGGAGTCTCGAGGTTCTCCCCGAGATCGTGGCCGAGGTTGGCGACGAAGCAACGGTCGTTGTCGACGGCTCGTTCACCCGAGGCACCGATGTCCTCAAGGCTCTAGCCCTTGGGGCCCAGGCGGTGGGCCTCGGCCGAGTGGCTTGCATGGGCCTGGCCGCCGATGGACCCGATGGTTTGGTCCGGGTACTCGAACTCATCGAGGACGAGATGCGCCGCTCGGCAGGACTCCTCGGGGTCACCGATCTTGGCCAGTTGGAGAGTGCTGTTGTCGCGGCAGCGCCGGTGGTGTCCCAGCCCGGTGTACTCAGCCCGTTCCCTCTCATTTCCGAGGGTTACTGAATCGACTCAGGCCGTTTGCTGGCGACGCCGGCTAAAGAACACTAGGAAGCCGCCGCCGACGGTGAGCCAGAAACCGATGGCCAGCATGAAGCCGGTGGTGGCTCCGGTGAAGGCCAGGGTGCGGTTGCTTGGTCGTTGCACAGTCGCGGTACCGGTTTCGGAGATCTCGCTGACGATTCTCGGGGGCGAGCCTTCGATGGTCTCCCGGATCTCGGTGACCGGCGTAGCGAATACCTCGGCACTGTTCGTCCGAGTAACCGAAGCTGCGGCTTCACAGGTGATGACCACAACCTCCCCAGGCTCCATGCGGTCGATCGTTCGATCGCAAGCCTTCACCCGGTTGTCGGTGATCTTGACGTCTTCGAGAGCCACGTTGCCCGTGTTGGTCACGGTGATCTGCCAGGTGATGATGCCGGTATCGGGCACGATCAGGTCATCTCCGCAGCGACCCTGGTAGCAGGGGATCTTCACCAGATCGACGTCGGGGAACTCTCCGAAGAGGTTGGCGTCGTCGTCGTCGGTTGGCTTGTCTACCGGGGTGCCGGTATCGGGGTCGGTCACCGGCGTCTCGCCGTCAATCGTCGGCGTACCGGTGGCTATACCGATGTTGGTGTATGGACCAGCCTCAACTGGGCCTCGGCCGATACAGACGGTTGTCTCGCCTGGAGCCAGGACCGAGACAAGACAACTCACGGTGACTCCCTGGTCGTCGGTGACCGTCAGATCATTGAGCCAGGTGTTGCCGGTGTTGGTGACTTCGTAGGTGAAGTCGGCCATGCCATCGGCTGCGATGTGGACTTCCTCACCGACGGGTGCATCTTCGCCGAAGACCCGCTTGACGATCTCGATGCCATTCTCGTAGCCGAAGTTGTTGGCTGGGTCGTCATCGCTGACTGGAGGAAGATCGTTGCCATCCTCGTCAACCAACGGAATCAGTGTTCCGTCCGGTCCCGGCATGGCCGGGGTACCGGCAACTTCTCCGATGTTGACGTACTCGCCATCGGTGACTGTTCCTGAACCAACGCAGGTCATCGATTGCCCTGGAGCCAGAGTGGTTGCCGGACAGGTGACGGTGACACCTTGGTCGTCGGTGACGACGATGTCGATCAGGTGAGTATTTCCGGTGTTGGTTACCACGTAGGTCCACTCAACGTCAGAGCCGAGCGGCAGATTGATGCCGGGTGCATCGTTGGCGTCGTGACCGGCGACGTACTTGGTCACGTCGATGCCAGGGGCAGAGCCGTAGTAGTTGGCTGGGTCGTCAGCGATTGGTTTGTCGACTGGGGTGCCGTCGGGGTTGGTGAGTGGTGCGAGGTCGCCGGTGGGGCCGGGGGCGGCCGGTGGTCCGATGACGTCGCCGATGTTGGTGTACTGGCCCTCCACCACGGTGGCGCTGCCGGTGCAGGTCATCGCCTCATCGGGTGCAAGCACAGTCCCGGGGCAGGTGACCTCGACGCCTTGGTCGTCGGTGACTGCGATGTCGGTGAGGTGGGTGTTGCCGGTGTTGGTGACGACGTAGGTGAACTCAGCCGTCTCGCCGGGAATCAGGGCGACGCCAGCGATCTCGTTGGCATCAATTCCATTGACGTACTTGACGATGGTGACAGCCGAACCGGTGCCGTAGTAGTTGGCTGGGTCCTCGTCGATTGGCTTCTCGAACGGCGTGCCGTCGGGATTGGTTAGGGGAACGAGTCCGCCGAGTCCATCGGGGGCGGCTGGTGTGCCGATGACGTCGCCGATGTTTGTGTACTGGCCTGCGACTGCGGTGGCGCTGCCGGTGCAGGTCATGGTGCCGCCATTGGGGGCGAGGGTGGTTGCCGGGCAAGAGACGGTGACGCCTTGGTCGTCTTCGACGACGATGTCGAAGAGGGCTGTGTCGCCGGTGTTGGTGACGACGTAGGTGAAGCTTGCGATGTCACCAGGGGTCAGAGCAACACCGGGAACAGCGTTGGCGTCCTGTCCGTTCACCGATTTCACGATGGTGACGGCGGG
>CALHBU010000068.1 GCA_937930655.1 uncultured Acidimicrobiales bacterium
CCGGGCTGTGCCTTCGTCCATCCATGGCTCGAAGTCGGTGGGAGCCAGGTTGGGAAAGTTGAGAGCCAGGTTGCCGAGATCACCCTTGGGATCGATGGCCAGGACCGGCACGCCCGAGAGCAACGCCTCCTCCAGTAGGACCACACCCAGACCAGTTTTACCTGAGCCGGTCATGCCAACAATCACCCCGTGGGTGGTGAAGTCGGCGCTGTCCAACAGGACGGAGTCGCCCGATCGTTCGCCTGCGGCGTCGATCTGTTCCCCGATGAAGAGCTTGCCTTGCTGTCGTTCCATGCCAAGAGCGTGGCATGGGATAGGCGACAATCCCACGGACCTGGGAAAAAAGAGGCATAGTGGGCGGTGACAGGGGATGTGTTGCTCTGTCGTATCGCCCACCAAGAAGGAGCAAACGCATGGGAATCATGGACACACTCAAGGGTCTGTTCGGCGGAGCAAAAGACTCTGCCTCTGGAGCGGCCGGAAAAGCCGGCGGAGCAGCTGGAGGAATCGCGGGCAAGGCCGGTGAGGCTGCCAAGGGCGCAACTGACAAGGCTGCTGGAGCGGCCGGTGGTCTGAAGGACAAGGCAGCCGGTGCCGCCTCAGGCGCTGCTGGTGCCGCGTCTGGTGTGGCTGGTAAGGCTGGTGACGCAGCCGGTGGAATCGCTGGTAAGGCTGGCGACGCCGCGTCTGGTGTGGCTGGTAAGGCCGGTGACGCAGCCGGTGGAATCGCTGGTAAGGCTGGCGACGCTGCTGCTGGTGCCGCTGAGACCGCTGGCGATGCTGCCTCGGGTGTCACCGACAAAATCGACGGCGCTACCGAAGCCTGAGCAACGGTCAGCCGTCGGAGAGGCGGCTGATCAACTGAAGGTCGTCGGTCGTCGGTGGGCCGGCCAGACGCGACCTGAAGTCATCGGTGCCGACCTGCCAAGCGGCAAAGACTTCGGCGAAGTCGCCGGCACCGGTCTCGAAATCAGCGGCGCCGCTATGTGGCCACCACGGGCTGTCGTCGTCGGCACCTCGCTGTGCTAGCCACTGGCGGCGCTCGTCGCCGTCGTTATGGGCAACATCGACCGCGTGGCCGAGCTCATGGGCCAGCACTCTGGCCACAGTCGTCGCAGTGTCGCCGGGCCGAATGAACACCTCGATTCGTTGTTCTCTCGACCACGTGTATCCGGCAATATCGGTGTTGCCCCGCTTGAACTCGATGGCCCAGCCGGGGAGGGCTTCAACCCACGGATAGTCGATGTTGGTCAGGGCCTCTCGGCCAAGCGCCTCGACTTCGTCGTCTTCGAAGCTGAGTCGTTGCTCGACGGGCACGGCGAGAGGCAACGCCTCGGTGCCCTCGGACTCGGCCGACTCGCTTGTCGCCGCGCCCGGCACAGCTGACTCGGGCAACAAGATGGTGACGGTGAGGAACGCAGCGGCGGCCCACAGCACGCCAAAGACGGCGTCGACTAGCGCCGTCGTCAGTCGACGGCCCTTTCCTCCACCCGTGTTGTGTTTCACCGCTGCATCAACGTTCTCTCGATCTGTCTGACGTTGGATCATCGACGGATCTGAACATGGCCTTAAGAATGGTTAGCTTGCCGCGTCCAGCAGCGGGGGTCCGGCCATCGCCGACCGGAGATGGTCGGCCAACGACTGACGGGTCTCGTGAGCGTTGAGGCCACTGGTGTTGGGCATCAAATACACGGGTGTGGTGCCGAGCACGCTCGGCTGCCACCCTGGCGATGCAGCTGGGCTTGCGGTGGCGGCGCGCCATCCTCCGAGACCCACCATCACCAGCGAGTCCGGCTGAAGCCAGTTAACGAGTCGCTGCAGGCGGGGCAGGCCGGCCCGGTATTCGGCTGGTCCAAGCTCGTCGGCTCGTCTGGTCGGACGTTTGACGAGATCGGTGAACCCGATGCCGTTTCGGATGAGGGCGGTTTGCGAGTCACGGTCGGCCTGAACCAGGCCGGCGTCGAGGGCGGCTGGCCAGAACCGATTGCCGGGCCGGGAGAAGCCGACCCCGCTTTCGGCAGAGTGAGGGCTTGGATTCAGGCCACAGACCAGGAGCTTCATACCTCCGCCGACGATGTCCGGCAACGAGTCGAGACGCACCAGTTCGCCGTTGTCGGTATCGAAGCCGGCCCCTTCCAGCAGCATCTCCAACGAAACCGGCAGGTTCCCTCCGACGGTAAACAGAACCCGATCGTCGATCGGAAGGGCCTGATGGAGGCGAGCCAACCACAGCGGCAACTCCTCGGCCGAGAGTCGTGCCTCGCGTCGAAGTCCGACCTGTTCGCTGATGGCGCGAACATTCAGATCAGGCATAGGGGGTACTCTCCACAACGTTCCATCTTCGCAGGAACGCCACCTCAGACCCAACTCACAGAGGAACGAGGCGTTTGGCCGCGAGCCCGATGGCGGTGCCAACGACTGCCCCTGCGACGACGTCCGATGCATGATGCATGCGGGTGTAGACCCTGCTGCCAGCGACAACGGCTGCTGCTCCCCACCACAACGGCTTGAGGGCCGGAACCGCATCGGACAGGAGAATGGCGGCGACTGCTCCAGAACTGGCGTGGCCGCTGGGAAAGCTGGCAGTCCTTGGCCGTCGCACCTGCAGGCTGGCCGCGTCCTCCCACTCGGCGGGACGTTCCCGCTTGAAGATGGGCTTCAGTCCGCCGTTGACAATGAGAGACTCGGCCCCAAGAGTCAGCGCCATACGAACTGCTTTGGGCTCCAAGCGAGGAGAGGCGAGAGCAGTCGTTGCGTTCAAGAGGTGCCAGCCGACGGAGTAGTCGGCCAATTCGCTGGCCAGATAGGCGACGGTGTCGAACCCCTTGGACCCTCGGACAGGTTCGAAAAAGCGGTCGATTGTGTCATCGAATGTTCCGATCGAACTGCCGATCGAGCTGCGGAGCGACGAACTCACTCATCCACCTCTCGTAGGGATGCGGCGAAGCATAGGGGTGTCGCTTTGGTCTCGGTCGCCGCCGGCCGATTAGCGTTACGTCTCTGGCGAGCCCACCGGGACCGCTACGACCGCGACCAAAGGGGATGCTCATGACTGATACCGCAACCGATGCCGTTCTGTACGAGGTGCAGGACAACGTTGCACTCATCACGCTCAATCGACCGGAACGGCTCAATGCCTGGAACGGCGATCTGGCGAAGGGCTATTTCAATTCCCTAGACCGGGCCGAAGCCGATCCTGAGGTAAAGGTCATCGTGGTTACCGGTGCCGGCCGGGGCTTCTGTGCTGGCGCCGATATGGATGTGCTGCAAGGCATCGAGCAGGGCACGTCCGATGAGGAGCGTGAAACCCGGGACGCTACCTACGCGTTGGGTGTTGGCAAGTTGGTCATCGCCGCCGTCAACGGTGCCTGCGCCGGTCTGGGCTTCGTACATGCGGTCGCCTGCGACATGCGGTTTGCCGCCGCTGGTGCCAAGTTCACCACCGCCTTCTCCCGACGGGGCCTCATCGCTGAGCATGGCAGCTCGTGGACGTTGCCCCGATTGGTCGGCCAGGCGAACGCCATGGATCTTCTGGTTTCCGGTCGGGTGCTGTTGGCCGAGGAAGCCCTCGAGCTCGGCTTGGTTAACAAGGTGTTCCCAGCCGACCAACTTCTCGAGCAAACGATGGCCTATGCCACCGACGTGGCGGCCAATGTTGCCCCCGGTTCGATCGCAGTGATCAAGAACCAGGTCTACAACCACCCCGGCATGGCCCTGGCTGATGCCATGGCTGAGTCCAATCAGTTCATGAAAGAGTCACTCAAGCGGCCCGATTTCAAAGAGGGCGTCAGCAGCTTCCTGGAGAAGCGCCCCCCAGAGTTCGCGCCATACACCGGCAGCTGAGCTGTTACCGGCAGCTGATCTGTTACCGGCAGCAGAGCTGTTAGCTGGGACGGGCGTCTTCGGGGATACCGATGCACACCAGGCACTGCTCGTCCCAGTCCACTGCCGCCGCCGCTTTTGCGTCCTCGTCGAGTTGCCAGACCGGCTCGGCCGAGCGACCGGTGCGGGTGTCGCCGCCCTTCGGCTTGGCGTTTTGCTCACCCGCCGCGTTAGCACCCACAGTGTCCTGCCTCTTACGACTCCAGGAGAGCGGATCGGCCTTCCAGTCGTCGTCGATGTAGCGGTAGTCGAGCTCGGCAAAACCGGGCTCGGTCATTGCCATCCCCGCAGCCAGACCTTCCGACACGATCTGTCGTTGGCCCTCAGGATCGTTTGGCAACCCCGCGGTGTGACCGAGCGGGAGGTCGAGAAAGACCGACCGCGGCGGGTTCGCACTGGCGGTGATGCTGTAGGCCGAGCTAAGGCCGATGGTGGGGAACCCGGCGTCTTCTAGGTGGCGAGCTATCAGTCCGACCGACTGATGGCAGACCGGTCAAACCGGCACCAGCAGAACGAGATCTGGCTCCTCGGACTTGCAGTGCTCGAGAAGCAGGGGGACTGTCTCGGTCTCCATCCGGCGAATGGAGTAGATGCCTCCCATGAAGGTGGCTGCGTGCTCGGTCAGTCCGCCGATCTCGCCGTCGGCGGCCATGGCTCGAAGGGTGTCGAGCGGGAATACGCAGTTGGGATCAGTGCGAGCGTCGCGCTGGTCGTAGGCGAAGTGGGCGGTGCGTAGATCGGCGGTGTCGGAGGCGGTGTCGATCAGACGAATCGAGGTGTCGTCCTGGGTGTGGAAAGCGATTTGCCCGGACTTGTAGATGCCGCCGGAGGCGATCATGGTGATCTTGCACTCGCTCAGTGGCTTGGCAATGGGTGTCCAGGCTGGCGCAGTATCAGTGCGATCGGCCCAGCGGTAGGAGTCATAGCCCAGCCCGTCGTAGAGACGCTTGGTCTCGGCTATGTAGTCGGCCGGTGGAAGATCCGAACGTCCGGATCGAAGTTCACTCATGCCCCCAGTGTTTCAGACCTGGGCCTCGGCATGCGAAGTCCATCGTTTGTAGTCGACCTTGCCGTTTGCCGCTCGATCGAGGTTGGTCACCGGGAAGACCCGTTTTGGTGCCTTGTAGGCCGCCAGGTGGGCCTTCACATGGGCGATGACGTCGCTCTCGTCAACACTTCCTTCGCTCTCGACTACGGCTGTCACTGCTTGGCCAAAGCGCTCGTCGGGGATGCCGACGGCGACAGCGTCAGTGATGGCGGGGTGGAGTTTGAGAACTTCCTCAACTTCCTCGGGGAAGATCTTCTCGCCGCCGCTATTGATGCAGACCGAGCCCCGACCCAGCAGATTGATTGTTCCGTCGGCCTCGATGGTGGCGAAGTCGCCGGGTACCGAATAGCGGATGCCGTTGATGACGGGGAACGTGGCCGCCGATTTCTCCGGGTCCTTGTAGTAGCCGACCGGTGTGCGGCCTTGGATTCCGACCTTGCCGATGTCGCCAGAACCGGGTTGCACCAGCTCGCCTTCGTCGGTGATGACGACGGCATCGGCTCCAAGGCTGAAGCTCGCCGTTTTGGCTGCCCCCTTGCCTGATGACACCGACGAGCCCATTCCAACTGCTTCTGACGAGCCGTAGGTGTCGACCAGGATGAGGCCATCGTTGTGCTCGATGAGGCCCTGCTTGGTTTCGCTGCTCCACATGACGCCCGATGAAATGATCACCCGCAACGAGCTGAGATCCCATCGCTCCGGTTGCTCGTTGAGAGCTCGCAGGATTGGCTTGGCGAAGGCGTCGCCGACGATGAAGGTGCTCTTGACCCCCTGTGCATCGATGACATCGAGGAACTCCTCGACATCGAACCGGGTGCCCTCCAGGGTGACCACCGAGCCGCCAAGGCTCAGGGTGTTGAGAGCATTGAACAAGCCGGTGCCATGCATGAGGGGACACGCTGGGAGGCTCAGAGGTCCGGGTTTTGGACAGCGGGCCATGGCGCTGGGCGAGAGTCCATCGGCATCGAGGTCGGGCTGGTCAGGCAGCGCAATCCGATTGGATTTGTCGGTGACCAGGAAGAGATCTTCCTGCCGCCACATCACGCCCTTTGGCATGCCCGTCGTGCCACCGGTGTAGAGCAGAATCAGATCGTCGCCACTCCGACCCTGTGGGCAGCGGACTGCGCCACTGGTGCTGGTGGCGGCTGCTTCTTCGTAGGGGGTGGCCCACTCCGGGCAGGTTCCTTCGCCATCGTCGACCCAGAGCCAACATCGGACCGACGGAACGCGGTGTCGGATTCGTTCGACGGCATCGGTGAACGCACCCTGAAAGACGACCGCTGCTGCGTCGGCGTTGTCCCAGATGTAAACCAACTCGTCATCGGCATACCGATAGTTGGTGTTGACGTGGACCAGCGAGGCCTTCGAACAGGCGTAGAACAACTCGAGGTACTCGGGCCGGTTGTACAGGTAGAAGGCCACCTTAGCTTGGTGGCCGCAGCCGGCATCAAGCAGGTAACGGGCTAACCCATTGGCTCGGGTATCGACCGCTGACCACGATCGCCAGTCGCTGCCATGAAGGAGCGCCGGAGCCTCCGGGAGCGCAGCAGCAACAGATTCGTAGACATCGGCATAGGTCCATCCAGACACGGTCGGAGATCGTAGGCGGGGTGGCCCGCAGAGCTGAAACTGAGACGGAGTGAACTCCACCACGCCGTTTCCTGGCGTGGGAGACTCGGCACGTGTCTGTCACCCCCGCTCCTGCCCTTACATCGACCTCTTCGATCAAGAAACTGCTGGTGGCCAACCGGGGCGAGATCGCAATTCGGGTGTTTCGGGCCGCGTACGAACTCGGCATCGAGACAGTGGCGGTGTACACCTGGGAAGACCGCCAGTCCCTCCATCGCCTAAAGGCCGACGAGGCCTACCAGATCGGCGAGGTTGGTCGGCCTCTCAAGCCCTACCTCGACATCGATGCCATCATCACTGCTGCCACCGAAGCAGGGGCCGACGCCATTCACCCTGGCTACGGCTTCTTGTCGGAGAATCCCAATCTTGCCGAGGCCTGTGTAGCTGCCGGCATCACCTTCGTTGGGCCGCCAGCCCGGGTGCTTCGACTGTGCGGCAACAAGATGCGGGCTCAGCAGTCGGCCACCGAAGCGGGGCTGCCCGTGCTGCGACAGTCGGGCGAGGTCACGGCCGAGACGGCGGCCGATGCCGGCAACGACATCGGATTTCCCCTCTTTGTAAAGGCCGCTTCGGGCGGAGGCGGCAGGGGACTTCGTCGTATCGAGGATCCTGACGATTTGGTGGCCGCCGTCGATACCGCCCGCCGGGAGGCCGAGTCGGCCTTCGGCGATCCAACAGTTTTCCTCGAAGAGGCCGTCACCCGGCCCCGCCACATCGAGGTGCAACTGCTGGGCGATGGCCACGA
>CALHBU010000069.1 GCA_937930655.1 uncultured Acidimicrobiales bacterium
TGCATGGTCTATGGCGACCCATCGGCCGATCTGGCGATTGTCGGCGTCACCGGCACCAACGGGAAGACCACGGTGGTCACGCTGCTCGGCGAGCTACTGGCCCGACACGGCGGCGGCGTCGAGGTGTACGGAACACTCACCGGCGCTCGGACGACACCGGAAGCCCCCGAGTTGCAGAGTCGTCTGGCCAAAGCCGCACATCGCGGCACGGCTGCGGTTGCCATGGAGGTGTCGTCTCACGCCCTCGACCTGCACCGGGTCGATGGCACTCGCTTCGCCGTTGCGGTCTTCACCAACCTTGGCCACGACCACCTCGACCATCACGGCACGGTGGAGGAGTACTTCCAAGCTAAGGCCCGACTCTTCACTCCTGAGTTTGCCGATCTGGCCGTCATCAATACCGACGATCCGATGGGGCAGCGTTTGGCCGACGAGACATCGATTCCCACCGTGACGTTCGGTTTGGCCGATGCTCTTGGGCTCAAGATCGATGGTCCAGTGAGCCGGTTCCAGTGGCGAGATCACCCGATCACGTTGCAGCTGGCTGGTAGCCACAACGTGCTCAATGCTCTGGCCGCCGCCCTGTCAGCCGAGGCGCTGGGCATGGATCCGGTTGACATCGCTGATGGGTTGGTGGCCTCTGAACCACCTCGCGGTCGCTTCGAGTTCGTCAATGTCGGTCAGCCGTTTGCCGTGGTGGTCGACTACGCCCACACACCCGACGCGCTGGAAGCAGCGCTTGGTGCCGCCCGTCAGGTAGCGGGAGATGCGATGGTCTCTGTCGTGTTCGGATGTGGCGGAGACCGAGATGAGCAGAAGCGGGCAGTCATGGGGGCGGTAGCCGTCGAGGGAGCGGACCGCGTCTACGTCACCTCAGACAACCCAAGGCACGAGGACCCAACGGTCATCATCGAACAGATCCTGAGTGGCATCGACGGCGGGGCCGATCATGCCGCGGTGGCGGGGGTCGCTCTGTCCCGAGCCGAAGCCATCACCGCAGCAGTGGCTGACGCCACTGACGGTGATGTCGTTCTGATTGCAGGCAAGGGCCATGAGGTCGAGCAGGTCATTGGCGACACCGTCCGTCCATTCGACGACCGCGAGGTTGCCATCCAGGCGATCGGAACACTGGCGTGATTCGTCTCCTCCTTTCCGGCGGTCTGGCCTTCGTCATCGCCGCACTTGGAACCAAGTTGCTCATCGACCTGCTTACCCGGCAGAAGATCGGCCAGCCCATCAGGGAAGACGGCCCCCAGGGGCACATGACCAAGGCCGGCACGCCAACCATGGGTGGTCTGGCCATCGTGGCCGGCGCTGGTGGCGGCTACGTCTTGTCCGACTTCATCTCCGGCGGTGTCTTCACCCGAAGCGGTCTTCTGGCTATGGCTGCCATTTCGGCGGCCGGGGTTGTTGGCTTTTTCGATGATTGGCTGAAGGTCAGTCGAGAACGAAACCTGGGCCTTAACAAACGAATGAAGATGGCCGGCCTGCTCTTGGTCGCTGGGGGATTCGCGTTTGGTGCCACCCAGCTCACAGCGGTTCATACCCAACTCAGCTTTACCCGATGGTCTTCCCCCGGCTTCGAGCTGGGCACGATTGGGTGGATGCTGTGGGCGGTGCTGGTGATCCTGGCCATGTCCAACGGGGTGAACCTGACCGATGGTCTCGATGGTTTGGCTGCGGGCTCAGGAATCTTCAGCTTCGCCGCCTACCTGGCCATCGGTTTCTGGATTTTTCGACAGACAGACCAGACCAACGGCGATATCTACGACGTGCCGCATGCCCTCGACCTAGCGGTGGTAGCGGTCGCCATGATCGGGGCCCTGGCCGGTTTTCTGTGGTTCAACGCAGCACCGGCCGAGATCTTCATGGGCGACACCGGCTCGTTGGCTATCGGTACCGGTTTGGCCACGCTGGCCTTGTTGAGTAACACCCACCTGTTGCTCCCGATTATTGGTGGCATCTACGTGACCGAGACGTTGTCGGTGATTCTGCAGGTCGGCTGGTTCAAGATGACCGGTGGCAAACGGCTCTTTCGGATGGCGCCGATTCATCACCACTTCGAGTTACTGGGGTGGCCAGAAACCAAGGTCATTATTCGCTTCTGGCTCGTCGCCGGAGGTCTGGCCGCCATCGGGCTCGGCTTTTTCTATGCCGACTGGGTCAACTCGGTGGAGTTGGTCCCATGAGCCAGCGCACCGAACACTCGATAGATCTTGCCCACCCGTTGGTCCTTGGCTTCGGAGTCACCGGCGAAGCGGTCACCAGGTCGCTGGTGGCCCGCGGTCACCATCCTGTTGTTGTCGACGACCGGCCAACCGAGGCCAGCGCCGCTTTGGTGGCAAAGCTCGGGCTCGAACTCGTCAGCTCGCCCGACCTCGAGCAGCTTCGGACGACGGTTGGAGCGTCCACCGTTGTCCTGCCCAGCCCCGGGGTCCCCGCCGATCACCCCATCTTCGACGTGGCGGTCGAGCAGTCGAAGCCGATTCGCAGCGAGTTCGACCTGGCAGCTGCATGGGATGATCGACCGTTGCTAGGGATTACCGGGACCAACGGAAAAACCACGGTGACGATGCTGGTCACCGAAGCGCTCAACCGCTCCGGTCGTACAGCCGCTGCCGTCGGGAATACCGAGGTGCCCCTGGTTACGGCGCTCGACGATGACGCCATCGATGTATTCGTCGTGGAGGCATCATCGTTCCGATTGGCCCATAGCGCCGTCTTTTCCCCCACGGTGGCGTGCTGGTTGAACTTCAGTCCCGACCACCTCGACGCCCATCCAACGCTGGCCGACTACGAAGCGGCCAAGGCCTCGATTTGGTCCAGCCTGCCTTCCGGCGGGATAGCGATCGCCAACGCCGAGGACCCCGTGGTGCGCGGCTACGCCCCGAGCGGGGCAGTGACCTTTGGTCTGGACAAAGGCGAGTGGCGCCGAGAAGGTGAGCATCTTGTTGGCCCCGATGGTCCGTTCGTTGCCATCGATGATCTCCCTCGTCGTCAACCTCACGACCTGAGCAATGCGGCGGCTGTCGCAGCAACGGCACAGGCCGCGGGGGCCACCCTGGACGCCATTGCCGAGACGCTCAGGACCTTTACCGGGTTGCCCCATCGCCTCGAACACCTGACCGATCATCACGGCGTGAGTTGGTACAACGACTCGAAGGCAACCGTGCCGCACGCCACCATGGCGGCCGTCGGCGGCTTCGAGTCTGTCGTGCTCATCGCAGGGGGTCGCAACAAGGGCCTCGAACTGGCTCCGCTCCGAGAAACTGTGCCCCCGGTCCGGGCCGTCGTTGCCACCGGAGATGCCGGTCCGGAGATCGCGGCGTTGTTCGAAGACCTGGTACCGGTCACACAGGTTCAGTCAATGGCCGAAGCGGTGGAGGTTGCCGATGAGCTGTCCTGTCCCGGCGACACCGTCCTTCTTTCGCCAGCCTGTACGTCCTATGACTGGTACCGCAGCTACGTCGCCAGGGGCGAAGACTTTTCCCGACTCGTCAAAGAGAGACTGACATGACCGTCATCACCCGTCCCGCTTCGACACGGCGTCGGCCCTCGAAGGCCGCCAAGGGCCGGACGACGACACGCTCCGGTTCCAAAAAGAGAAAGCCGCTGGCCGTTACGGCAGCCGGCCGGCGACTGTCGGCCTTGATCGGCCTGCTCGTTCTTGGCATGACGTTGTTCGGACTGGTCATGGTGATGTCTGCCTCGTCGGTGGCCAGCGTCCATGAGTTCGAGTCCGGTCCGCTCTATCAGTTTCGCCGGCAGGCGTTGTGGGCCGGTCTGGGTGCCCTCGCATACTTCGCGTCCCGCCGCTTCGACTACCGAACACTGCAACCGCTCGCTCGACCCCTGCTGGCCTTCTCCACGTTGCTGCTCGTGCTCGTCCTGATTCCCGGAATCGGCCGAGAACTCAATGGTTCACGACGTTGGCTTGGTGTTGGGTCGTTCGCCATCCAGCCGTCGGAGATAGTGAAACTGACGCTGATCGTCTTCTTGGCTGATCTTCTGACCCGGCGAGCCAAGCAAATGCACCGGCCGGATCTAACGGTGCGTCCTGCCATGGTCGTACTTGGCTTGGTGACGTTGCTTCTGATGCTTCAGCCCAAGTTGGGAACAGCCATCATCTTGTCGGCCATCACCCTGCTGATGCTGTTCGTGGCCGGTGCCCGACTCACCAGCCTGGCCGCCTGGGCAACGCTGGCCGTTGTCGCCTGTTCGGTGCTGGCCTATGCCGCTCCCTATCGTCGGGCCCGTCTGTTGGCCTTCCTCGACCCGTGGGCCGACCCGCTCGGTAGCGGACTGCAGATCATTCAAAGCCAGGTCGGAATCGCTTCCGGTGGGCTTCTTGGCGTCGGCCTGGGGGCGGGCACAACCAAGTGGGGTTTCCTTCCCTACGCCCAGTCGGACTTCATCTTTGCCATCGTGGCCGAAGAAGTAGGTCTGATCGGAGCCGGTGCGCTCATTGTTGCCTTCCTGCTTCTCGGTCTGCTTGGAGCCCGCACCGCGTTGCGGGCCCCGGACCGCTTCGGCATGTTGCTGGCTGCCGGCATCACCAGTTGGTTGCTAATCCAAGCGTTCCTCAACATCGGCATGGCAATGGGCCTGCTCCCGATCACGGGAGAACCACTGCCGTTCGTCTCTGTCGGAGGTTCGAGCCTGGTCATGACGTTGGCCGCCGTCGGCCTTTTGTCCAACATCGCGGGTAGAGCGAGAGCCACGTGAGCCAATCGTCGTCCAGGTGTCAGGTCATCATCACCGGAGGCGGGACCGCCGGCCATACCAATCCCGGCATCGCGGTGGCACAGGCACTGGTCCGGGCCGGGCTGGCAGCCGAGGAGATTCATTTCGTCGGTGGTGAGCGAGGCAACGAGGGCGAGCTGGTTCCGGCCGCCGGGTTCTCGATCGACCTTCTCCCCGGGCGAGGTATCCAGCGGCGACTCACGCTGGAGAACGTGGCATCGGTTCGTGGCTTGCTGCGGGGGTTGTTGGATGCCCGCGCCATCCTGACCGATCGCCAACCATCGGTCGTTCTCTGTCTCGGCGGCTATGCCGCAGCCGGGGCGTCGCTGGCCGCCGTCGGGGCTCGGATCCCCGTGGTCATCAGTGAGCAGAATGCTCGAGCCAGTGCGGTCAATCGACTACTTGGACGCTTTGCCAAGGTTTGCGCGCTGCCGTATCCAGATACCGATCTGCCCAACGGCGTCCTCACCGGCAACCCTATTCGACAGTCGGTCGTCCAGGCTGTGCAAGAAGCCGACCGGGTCGAAGCCCGCCAACGTCTCGGGCTGCCCCCGGATCGTCTGGCTCTCGCCGTTTGGTCAGGATCTCTTGGCGCCCGATCAGTCAACCAAGCAATCCGGGACCTGGCCATCCGGTGGGCCGACCGGGCCGACGTCGCGATTTACCACGTTGTCGGACGACGGGACTGGGACGACTTCAAGGATCCACCGCCCGAGCTCCACCAGGCAGCGCTGCGGTACATCACCGTCGACTACGAGGACCGTATGCCTTCGCTGCTAGCGGCGGCCGATCTCGCGGTGTGTCGAGCCGGTGCGTCCACGACTGCTGAGTTGGCAGTGGCGGGGTTGCCGGCGCTGCTCGTGCCGCTTCCCGGTGCGCCTCGAGATCACCAGACTGCCAACAGCGAAGAGCTGGTCACTGCCGGTGGCGCGCTCCGGCTGACTGATGCCGAACTGTCGGCGGACCGGTTGGCGGCCGAGCTCGAACCGTTGCTCGACGATGCCACTCGCATCAAGGAGATGGCTGACGCCGCAGCCTCCGTTGGTCGCCCTAAGGCCGCCGACGATGTGGCCCGAATTCTCATCGAGACAGGAGCGATCAGTGTCGACTGATGCCACTCCTCGGTCAGAAGACGCCGATTTCACCACGGTCGATCTCAGTCGGCCGAGACGAGTCCATATCGTTGGCGTCGGTGGCTCGGGAATGAGCGCCATCGCAGAGATCCTGGTTGGTACCGGTCATCAGGTGAGCGGGTCGGATCTGACGGCATCGGCCCCACTGGAGCGGCTGGCCGAACGCGGGTTGGCCATGCATGTGGGCCACGACCCAGACCATGTGGGCGATGCCGAGGTCGTCGCTATCTCGACTGCAATTCCAGCGTCCAACCCTGAAGTAGTCGCAGCCAACGAGGCCGGGTTGCCGGTCTTGCGCCGGGCCGAGCTGCTGACCGCCATCACGACGCAGTGGCGAACCGTCTCGGTTGCCGGCACACATGGCAAGACCACGACCAGCGCCATGCTCACCTCGGCCCTCCAAGGCGCAGGTCTTGACCCCGCGTTCATCGTTGGTGGCGATCTCAGCGACCTCGGAAGGGGAGCGGCGGTCGGAGACGGTGACCTTCTTGTAGTGGAGGCCGACGAAAGCGATGGCACGTTCGTCGAGCTCGACTCCTCAGCGGTGGTGGTCACCAATGTGGAACCCGATCATCTCGAGCACTACGGCGGCTTCGGCCCGTTAGAGGCTGCTTTCGTCCGGTTCATCGAGAACTGCTCGGGGCCCCGGTTGGTGTGTCTTGACGACCCGGGCTCGGCCCGATTGGTCGAGTTGGCGGCCGCCGAACCAGTGATCACCTACGGAACCTCGGAGCTCGCCGACTGGCGAATCGTTGACCCATTGCCGACACCGACCGGTATCTCGTTTTCCGTTGTGGTCGACGAGGACCAGCACAATGTGCGCCTCCAACAACCGGGCATGCACAACGCCAGGAACGCCACTGCCGCCCTGGCCATGGCATCGATCCTCGGCGCCGACCCTCAGGCCGCTGCCGACGCGTTGTCTTCGTTCGGTGGCGTCGGCCGGCGTTTCGAGCGTCGGGGCGAGGCGGCCGGTATCGAGCTGGTCGACGACTACGCCCATTTGCCAACCGAAGTGATGGCGGCGCTCGAGGGGGCTCGGAGCCTCGGACCCGATCGCCTGGTGGCTGTTTTTCAGCCACACCGCTACAGCAGGACGGAGCAACTCTGGTCGACCTTCGGGGACGCGTTCGTCGACGCCGATGTTCTTGTTGTCACCGGGATTTACTCCGCTGGAGAGGCCCAGCGGGAAGGAGTCGGTGGTCATCTCATCGCCGATCTGGTTGCGAGCAGACATTCCGACGCCGATGTGCGCCACATCGAGGATCTGGATGATGTGGTTGACATGCTGGCCAGTGAGTTACGCCCTGGTGATTTGTGTCTGACCCTTGGCGCTGGCGACCTCACCATGGTCCCCGATCGCCTCTTGGCTCGTCTGCAACAGCGGCCGCAGTGATGGCCACGAAAGGCCGGTGGAGCGCCACAACAGAGTCGCTGCTGGCGGCCCTTGATCCTGAGGTCGACCGATCTCGGACATTTGCCGATTTCTCGACCTACCGGGTCGGTGGACCGGCTGCCGGTGTGATCACGATCGACTCGGTACAGACGTTGGAAACGATCCGCGTGGCCCGAGAAACGCTGGCCGAAGCTTCTGGTATCCGGGTCCCGGTGCTGGTGGTCGGTCGAGGCAGCAACCTGCTGGTCGCTGATGCCGGTTTTGATGGACTGGTCATCGTGCTCGGGTCGGCCTTCGAGCAGACCGAGATCGGTGCCGACCCAGGTGACGATGGAATGGTGCGGGTCCGGGTTGGAGGGAGCGCCCTGCTGCCGGTCGTCGCTCGACGAAGTGCGGCCGCCGGTCTCACCGGCTTCGAATGGGCGGTCGGAGTACCGGGCTCGGTTGGTGGAGCCGTTCGTATGAACGCCGGAGGTCATGGGTCAGACATGGCATCGAGCATCGAGCGGACAAGTGTGTTCGATCTCGTGACCGGCGGACCCGACGAGTGGACGCTCGCCGATCTTGGCCTTTCGTATCGGCAGTCCAACGTGGCCCGCCACCAGATCGTGCTGTACGTCGAACTCGCCCTGCAGCCTGGCGATGGTGCAGCGGCTGAAGCCGAGTTGTCGGAGATCGTCCGGTGGAGGCGAGAGCATCAGCCGGGAGGCGCCAATGCCGGCAGCGTGTTCGCCAATCCCCCCGGTGACTCAGCCGGGCGACTGATCGAGCAGGCCGGATTGAAGGGCTATCGGCTCGGCTCAGCCGAGGTTTCGACCAAGCACGCCAACTTCATCCAGGCCGACCCGGGGGGTTCAGCCGACGACGTTTTTGCGTTGATCCAACACGTGCAGCGACATGTCGTCGACACTCTCGGGGTTGCATTGCGACCCGAGAATCACCTGGTCGGCTTTGCTCGAGGTCCAGAAGCAGCCGGCGCACCAGCGGGAGGTGAGTAGACAATGAGTACCAAGACACCGGCCAAGAAGAAGACTCCATCAAAAAAGGCGGCGGCGAAAAAGACTCCATTAAAAAGGACAGGCCCAGCCGCTAAGAAGACAGCTGCAAAGAAGACAGCCGCAAAGAAGACAGCTGTCGATCCTCGGATCAAGGCCCGCCGGATAGAAGTCCAACGAACCGCAGGCCGCCGACGGCTTCGGACTCTGGGTCTATTGGTGGCCGTCACCCTGGTGACCATCGGCGCCATCGCCCTGGTCAACAGTTCATGGCTGGATGTCGACGATTTCGAGGTGGTGGGAACCGCCAACACCCCCGCTGAACAGGTAGAACAGGCCTCCGGGATCCTCATCAAGACGCCACTGTTGGATGTGGATCTCGCTCTGGCAGAACAACAGATCGAACGTCTGCCCTGGGTGCTCACCGCCAGCGTCGACCGACGGTGGACCGGCACCATCGTCATCGAGATCACCGAGCGAGAGCCTGTGACGGTGGTCGCAACAGACGACAGCGGGCTTGTCCTAGTTGACGGGTCGGGCCGACAGCTTGAGCTGGTCGACCGTCGTCCCCCCGGTTACCTGCTGGTGGCCGGCATTGTGGCCACCGGTATCGAAGGCCAGCCGGCTCCTCCCGAAACCCAGGCGGTGCTGCGATTGATGGGCGAGCTCACACCTCAACTAGAGGCTGAGGTCGATCAAATTGTCGTCGACGAAGGAACCCTCTACCTCGACCTTCGGTCGGGGGGTCGAGCCCTGGTCGGCGACGACACTGCGCTTGACCAAAAGGTCTTGAGTCTGGAGACCATTCTTCAGAGGGTCGACCTCCGCTGTCTCTGGGAGATCGATGTGCGAGTTCCCTCGGCCCCCGCAGTGACCAGAATCGATGCAGCTGGCAATCCGCGAGCTACTTTGACCGATCTGTCAGACTGCACGTAGCCTTGAATGTTTGCCCTTCATCGATCGAGCCTTGATCGAGACCTCGACCTTTTGTTGATAGAAAGCGGTCAATGACAACGCAGAACTATGTAGCGGTGATCAAGGTCGTCGGTGTAGGCGGCGGCGGCTGCAATGCCGTCAACCGAATGATCGACTCCGGACTTCGAGGCGTCGAGTTCATCGCGGTCAATACTGACGCCCAAGCGCTCTTGATGAGCGACGCCGAAACCAAGATCCACATCGGACGCGAACTCACCCGGGGGCTTGGCGCCGGCAGCGACCCGGCCATCGGTCAACAGGCAGCCGAAGAACACAACGACGAGATTGCGGCCGCGTTGGATGGCGCCGACATGGTGTTCATTACCGTCGGCGAAGGTGGAGGCACCGGCACCGGAGCAGCCCCGGTCATCGCCGAGGTAGCCAAGAGCCAGGGCGCACTCACCATCGCGGTGGTTACCCGTCCGTTCGGATTCGAGGGTCGGCGTCGAGCCACCCAGGCCGACAACGGCATCACCAGACTCAAGGAAAAAGTCGACACTCAGATCGTCATCCCCAACGACCGGCTGCTCTCCATTGCCGACGAAAAAACGTCGATGGTCAATGCATTCCGCATGGCCGACGAGATCCTGCTGTCCGGTGTTTCGGGTATTACCGACCTCATCACCACGCCCGGTCTGATCAACACTGACTTCGCCGACGTGCGGATGGTCATGCACGATGCCGGTAGCGCTCTGATGGGAATCGGCCGGGCCGATGGCGAGGGGCGGGCATTGGCTGCGGCCAGAGCCGCCATCGCCAGTCCGTTGCTCGAGTCATCGATCGAAGGGGCACGGGGGATTCTTCTTTCCATCTCCGGTTCCAGCGAACTCGGTTTGTTCGAGGTCAACGAAGCGGCCGAGATCATCCACGATGTTGCTCACGCCGACGCCAACATCATCTTCGGCACCGTGGTCGACGAGAACATGGAAGACGAGATCAGAGTCACCGTCATAGCCGCCGGCTTCGACCGGTTCGACGAGGTCGACGATCGGCCAGGGTCGGTGGCCACCGACTCACTGTCTGATCTGCTGGCCAACGACGACGTCGATGCCGACGAACTCGACACCCCGAATCGGGACGCCATCGATCTGTTCGCCAACGATGACGACGACCCCGATGATGACTTCGACGTCCCCTCCTTCCTCAAGTAGCGACAGCCCTTCGATAGATCGGCCTTGGACCCTGTCAGCGGGGTCGGCCTTGGCGGCCACCGTGCCCACCGGACCGTTCCATTGCCACGTCCGCTCGACCGCAGTTGCCGATGGCGACTTCGGGGTGGCCAATCCACAGCCCGATGTCGAGCAACGGCGTCAGCAGATTGTTGGCCATCGGTGGACCTGGCTCCGTCAGTCGCACAGCACCGTCGTTGTCAACGTGACCTGGGCGGGCCAGCATGCCGGTGTCGAGGCCGATGGCGCCATCACCGGCGTCCCCTTCGCCCCAATTGCAGTGACCACGGCCGACTGCAGCCCTGTGGTCC